>CAZKZX010000120.1:0-5601 GCA_964557335.1 uncultured Methanomicrobia archaeon
AATTACTTTGATGCTGGTTGACTGACCTCCTCGTTCTAACGTGTACTGATGGAACGTAGCCATTAAAATGCATGCTCTCCGTGCTCTTTGGAAACGCACTTGTGCTCGCCGGCGTGCCCTTTCTCCAAAGTGCACTTCTCCCGCACCGTGTTCTGGGCATTCCGCTTCACACTGTTCGCCACGTGCTCCTCCTTGTTGGCTCGTACTGTTCACCTCCCGTCTAATCATTCATCCCACTTTCGGTGGGATTACCACAACATAATGGCACTACGGAAATAAAAGGATTAGTTGATAAAACGGCAACTGGCCCTTATAAATCTGTTAAAATCAGAGGGCTCTTTTTTTATTATTAATCTCTCGTCTCTGCCAATCTATTTAGTATACATGTTTACTGTGTCAAGATCACAACAGTTATTTACTGTGTCAAGATCACAACAGTTAGTTCCTAAAACTTTTTAACTTTGTCTACTCCCCTGTGGTCATGACAGTTCGTTTCATCGTTTCAAGCGTATCAACATGTTTGAATTGTAACGCGGGCATTCACTCTCATCGCAATTTGAGAAACTGCCTCGAAGTCGTAGGAACTCATTACACCCACGCTTAGTTCTGTTAATATCAGCGTCACAACTTTTGACTTGAGTGTAAATTAGGACGCTATAGAAGGAATGTGGGAGTATTTCGATGTCACTGTTGCGCTGAGTATACCAGCAGCCTTCAGGTATGAGACCCGGCATCAAAGGGTTATGTCGCGGCTACAAACGTGATCATGCAGCATATATATAAACGAAAGAGCCAGTTGTTGGTAAAGCATGGGCATCTCGTTCACCTTGGCATCTGTATACTATGAACCGCTTGACTATGACATCACCCACGTCATTCAGGGCCTCAACCATCATGGAGTGCTTGACAGTCTGTTCACGTATTTCACGTTCACTGGCAGCACAGTCTTTATGGTGCTCGTCATTGCCGCACTCCTAATCGGTGGCGCTCGGAAAGAGGCGGTGATCTTTGCTATCATCTTGGCCGTGGTGAGCGCACTAACACTTGGGCTTAAGTACACTATCGCACGCCCTCGCCCGAGCGACTTAGGCATGGTGCCTGAAGCTGAACCTGCCTTCCCAAGCGCGCATACTGCAAACGCGTTCGCTCTCGCAACGACCATCTCGAGCTACCATCGGAAGTTTGGGATTGTAATGTTTATGTGGGCGCTGCTTGTCGGGTTTAGCAGAGGGTATCTTGGATTGCACTATTTTACCGATATCGTCGGGGGAGCGGTGCTCGGCTTTGTCGTGAGCTATGTAATCACTCGAGTGGCATTACAACGAGACGAGGAGCTCACACGCTTCGTGGACCATCCACTTACATTCGTGCGGTCGTTGCTGCAATCCCGTCAACGCAGAAGCCAATGACGCTCTTTGATTCAAGTGCCACCGAAGCATATTCACTATTTGCGGAGCAAATATGAGTGCACTCTGTGATGCGATCTCATTCTGGCGTATGCGCCAAATGAACTCTCGATTCAATTTATGTCTTAAGATCCCTCAATCTTCAAAAAGTCTGACGCCAGACTCCATATTCCGCTATCCACGACGATGCGCCAGCACCCTGGCAGTTGCCATATGAAGCGATTGCGTACCCACGCGATTTGTGATCGTGTTCGATGCGCTTGAAGATTAACCAGACTAACCTCATCGGACATTCACGCGATGGGCGTCTGACGAGTAACACCGGGTTATGTTATCAGCTCGATTAAGGAAGGCCGTATTGCTCTCACCAGCCGCGCTGTTAGTAAGATCCGCAAATAGACAGTTACTCGTATAATCGTAAAGCTCATTATCTTCGACCGAAGTAGTAGCTCTTGTGGAGGTACTAACTTCTCCCTATTGCCCACAGTGTGGAAACTGGAATCCCCCCAGCGCTCAATTTTGTATGCGCTGCGGAGCGCAATTGGACGGTACGTCGGCAGATCACCGACAACCATGGATCAACAGGTCAGCGGGCTCACCGTACCAAGGAGTAGCGATTCGGTTTGTAGCGTTGTTCATCGATATGCTGATTATTACTGTCGCTATATTCTCTCCCGTGTTTACAGGTGCAGTTCCCTTAGTATTTAGCATGTCGGTTAATGAACCTTTAATGCTCCCCTTACTTTGGCTACTTCTCGCACTCAACGCGGTCGTTACGTTCGCGTACTTCACGCTGCTCGAAGGGAGGTATGGTCAAACCATAGGCAAAAAAGTTACACGCATCAAAGTGGTTCACGCAGGCAACCGGCTTGGAGAGGGTGAGGGGGCGCCTATTGGCTATATACAAGCTGCACAGCGCACCATCCTTCGCCTCCTCGATGGACAATTTTGCTACCTTGTTGGAGCACTACTCATTTGGTCCCCGGGCAAAAAACAGCGTCTTGGCGATATAGTAGCACATACTGTCGTTGTGCGCGAATGATACGACCACTCCATCGCGCGCATAATCCCCGTTGACATGGGTATATTTTCTGGGGAACGGTCGCGAACAAAACAATGAATCAATAAAATATTGACAATAGTATCAAAAACGTACAAGAGTGACCATAATTTTTCAATAATTACTTGGAAATCGCGTCATTTATCGAGATATGTAAGACAATTTCTCACTCCTGTTGTACTCCTCCACTCGGTCGAGCCATTCATTGACCATGCAGTTGAACACAGCTTCCTGTTCAACTTCGACGCCATGTCCGGCTCTATCAAGTATCGCGAATGTTCCATGTGGATAATTCTCAATGATCTTCAGTGAATCACGATACCCGACGGAAGCATCTTGGCGTCCGGAAAGTATTAGTGATGGCTTATCAAACGGGCGTTCAAGTTTGTCGACGTCAAAAGAAAAGCTGTACCCGTATTTTTTAAACTGCTCAATAAAAACAGCATCTTTGGTTTTCATCCCTGGGGCTATGTCTAGTTGGAACCTATCCCATCGTCTCTTATCTTGCAATACAAGCATGCGCTCAAACATTTTTCTTTCGTTAGGCTCAACACCAGCCAAAAGTTCAGCATCTCTAACAAATACGTGCCGGGGTGGCAAGTCACGTCTCTCCTGATCGGCAATGATAACCGGACAGATTAAAAGAACCCCAACCAGGCGATCAGGTATATCATGGACTAGACCACGGGCCAGGTATCCGCCATAGGACTCACCTGCCACTAAAAAATTACGACCCGACATCACCTTTTCGCTGAACCGAGTCACAATTTCGAGCATTTGGTCTGAATTTTTCAACTGGTCATTAGCCCTCGTACGACCCATACCTGGCAGGTCGAAGTAAATGCGTTTCCATCCTGGTCGTCCTTTAAAGATCGGTTCCATACAGCCTGTCATGACATTGTGGTCTATGCCGTAACCATGAATCATAAGCACTGGTATCCCGTCGCCGCACGTTTCATAATAAATTTTCAGATCGCCAATCTCACATATCATTACTGATATATTAAGCTAGATAAACGAAATAGATGGTGCTTATTAAGGTTAATCAGCATTTTTCATTTCTTCTTACGTCTCAACCCCCTTACACTATCTCGGTCTTCAGTACCACCTCTAGGCATTTCTCACTGTAATAAGGTACTGCTCTACAATTGTCTGCAGCGTTATATCTCAAAGCGTCTCTTCACTTTTTCGATCTTTTGGGAAAAATAGGTGTAATTGAGAGGGGAAGTGGAGCGACAAGTTCGTAGTGGGGTAGAAGAACTGAAAACAATGTGTAGAAGACGTGATTCGACTAGTTGCTTTCAATGTCACGATTGCTATTGACCATATCGTTTTGTAGACCTTAGATTTTGGTTTGGGGAGTTGTTGGATTAGATGTGAGGTGAATAGCTCCATTTTTGTGATGGCATACTAGGTCGCTCAAGCACTACTGACCTGTTATCCACTATAAGCTACTTGACAGGTGGCGAGTAACAATGGTATATCAGTTATTGATGGCATTCTCTGCCCTTGAAACAAAGTAGGAGAATCACACGTTCCGCCAAAATGTATATATAAAAGAATGGCTATAGGAGAATCACTAGTAATTAATAATGATTAATCATTATTAATACAATAGCAAATAGGTGACAGGAGACGCAGATTCTTGTGGCGATATATGCAGCAGCCGACAGTGCTTTGAGAGGCAAGACAAACGAACATACAAAAACAAGACATAGCTTAAAAGCGGCGAAAATGGCGGAATGTGGCATGCAATGAGTGTGTTTGCTATCGAGTATCACTCATACTATGCGTATTTGTTCTATGATTTTGTGCGACTTACGCTGACGGTTAATGATGAGGAGCTTGCACAGATAGATGCTATTGCTGGAAAACATGTCAAAATGAGTTATGACACTGGAGGAGGTGAGCAATCACATCACGCACGAAGTCGTACGTTTGGACACATCGTCGTACACCGTGGGTATCTACCAGCATTACTCGATGAGCTTGTACCAGTTTTCGAAAAAATTGAGTCAGTCAAGAAGTGAGTACATTGTAGTGCGTATTATTGCAGCAAAATGGCAATTTGAAGGCAAACATAAAGCGTCTGAGGGTCTCCCGCCGAGTGACAAAAAGACGTCTAAGGAATTGATATTACATCTATCTTATTTTGTTCTTACATCTAAAGTTGTTAACTTCGACTCTTCTTAAAAAAGAAGGAAGGTAGATATGAAGGTAGGGTAGATCGCCTAATCAGTGTAACTCGGCAAGTAGTTGCATGCTAGCATGCGGGAGCCCTCTTAAGGTACAAATTACTCTAATGAGAAATGTCCGCCGTGCGGGAGCACGTCCTTCAAGAAGTCTTGATCAAGGATGCCCTCCAAGTAGGCGTATCCATCTTTATCGGCCCTGCCCTCTTTGATAAGACTGGCCCCCAACAAACCATCCACGTTAAAGACTAATTTAAACTTCGTAAGTGGCTTGAACCCGTGACAGTTGAGGGAAAACCTGCCAGTGTTTGTATTGATCATGATTTTGCAGTGCGCACCATCCGGGCCGGCGACATTAAAGGAAATAATAGGTGACTTACCCGCTTGCCCGTTTGGTGCGGCGTCAACTGCGGCGGTGGTAGCGACGGTGCCTACTAGTAGCAGGCACATGATTAGCGCTGTCAGCTTTTTTTTCATTTTTCACCTTTTTTTATCGAGCAGTTTGCTAACAAATTTTTAAGTACATCCAGTTTGAAAAAGGCGAACAGAGGTTATGCAAAGCCCATGCATGATTTCTGTCGCCCTTCTACTGTTTTACTGTCACCTTCTGCAGTGTGTTCTTTAGGTCTTGCAACACCCCCTTTGTCTCATTGATCTCTTGTTCTCTTTATACCAAAGTCAGTCTTTATACCAAAGTCAGTATAGCTATCAGCGGCGATATCAATGGGAACATCGCAGTCAATGTGAGGCCGATGGATTGGATAGCTACTGTCAACAACTCTAGAAGCAAAACAGCCATTTTTTTTCACCTCCATTTTCTATTTACTTCGGTGTCGTTATGTGAAACAACGATCTACGTATTCGGAAGCTAGCTTATAACTTATGAGTTTGGGACTAGTTTTAAACTGGTCCCATATACATGGACTATAAGGTCGCCGTCTTA
>CAZKZX010000121.1:0-5554 GCA_964557335.1 uncultured Methanomicrobia archaeon
CACCATACGGGGGCCGATGGAAATTCAGGTTGTCGATGGACCGAGCGCAGGACTCCCCATGACGGTAGCGGCCTATTCAGCTATGATCAAGAAACCAGCGAATCCAAACGTCTACAGCACAGGTGAGATATCCCCTGACGGCTCAGTCGGAACGGTGGGGGCTGTCTACGAGAAATCGCTCACTGCCGCACAAAACGGCGCAAAGGTTATACTTCTACCCAACAGTGAGACGACCGTGCGAATCATTACTTCGAATGGACTAGGAACGAGCAGCAGAACGATAAGCGTCCAGGAGGAACTGAGAAAGCAGTACGACGTCACAGTGGTCGGTGTCTCCAATATCGACGAAGCGTTGCCATATTACTTCAGCTAAGTGGTAGTCGGATCAACCAACGTCTATTCTCGAGCATAATGTAATTTAGATCGTCAAACTTCTAAAGGATAAAAAGCCAACACAGTCAACGCGTTTCGTCATAAATTTTTACGGGCAATGTATTTGTATTTTGAGATGGTAGAAACATTACACTAAGTGGGGGAGATAATGAAGGTCAACGATTTGATGAGTGCGCCAGTGTATGTCGCATCGCCGGAAGACACGGTAGGGCATGTAAAAAACTTGATGCTCAAGCATAAGATCAGCAGAGTGATGATTGTCTATGAAGGAACCCCGATTGGGATTATAACGAAGTATGACCTCGCTCAGATGGCGGAAAGCTCAGAGGCAGAATGGCGGAGGAGGAATCAGGAGCGCACAATGGCTAAGAGCATCATGTCCGAAAGCCTTGTGACTGTCACCCCTGACGCTTCGATGCGGCGTGCTGCCCAAGAGATGACCTCGAACAGTATCGGCTCTCTCCCGGTAATGAAAGATGGTGACCTCCTCGGCATTCTCAGCGAGACTGATATCGTTTCTCATTTTGCACAAACCAGCTCAAAGATGAAGGTTGAGACCATCATGACGGACAAGTTCCTCACCTGTCACCGCCACCATTCAATAAATCATGTACTACGGGCGATGTACGAGAGCGGAATCTACCGTTCCATAGTGCAGGAGGGGAACGGCGTGCCCGTTGGCATCATAACACACACCAACCTGTCGTTTGCCAAGGAGCCCTTTGTGGACTCGAAGGACATAGTGATGGTGAGGAAGGCAGAACATGCCGGAGCACAGAAGAATCGATATGTAAAGAAGGTCCTTCAAGTTGCAGAGGATATCATGACAGAACCTCTCATCACGATTAGTCGCGATGCCACTGTCGTCGAGGCCGCGCGGCTTATGGTTGATAAGCGGATAGACTGCCTTCCGATCGTCGAGGACGGTGTACTCGCCGGGATGGTATCGAAAACCGACATAGTAAAGATAGTAGCTGGAATAGAGTAGCTACAATGTCGAAAAAGGGGGATACGTAGGTATGGGACACGATAAGGCTGAGTTCGTTAGGGCATCCGACATACTGTCACGACCGTATACCATAGACAAGTCGGATCGGATCTCACACGCCCTTGAGGTCATGGAAAAAGACAACGTGAATCACCTTCTCGTTACACATGAAGGGGAACTTGTGGGCCTCCTTACAAAGCAGGGAATTGCGCGAACTGTAGGCGAGCGGGCAAGCGACTATATGGTAAAGCCCTCCTCCTCGTTGCACGTCGCAAAGGCGATGGAAGAGAACATCGTCACGGTACGTGGAGAGGCACCCATTGGTGAGGTCTGCAGGCTCATGAGGGATGCAGAGGTACTGGCAGTCGTGAATGGAAAGCTGGCCGGCTGGATAACTTTTGACGAGGTGGTAAAGGCGTGCAAGCCATCTGGCTACGTCGGAACGATAATGGAGGTGCCGATAACGTGTTCTCCCTATGATAGGGTCGTCCACGTACGGCGAAGGATGATAGATGAACAGGCGTGGTGGATGATAGCGGTAGACGACGACAAGCTCGCCGGGATCGTCACAGAAAGCGATATTGCGAAGGCGATGAGCAAGTTCCGGGACCTTGTCAAGGAGAAGTATCAGGACTCCCGGGTGAGAAAGATTATTGTTGATGACGTCATGACAGCCGATGTGATATCCGTGTGGACAAATACTCCATGCGAGGAAGTGGTTGCTATCATGCTCGAAAAAGACGTGGAAGGCGTTCCGGTACTCGACCTGAAGGGTACCCTCGTTGGGATGGTAACGAAGGATACGATCCTCAAGAACCTGTAAACGATCCTCAAGAACCTGTCAGCACCCACAACTATCTCAATGGGGGGGTTGCAGTTCCACTTCCCGGTAACGCGCTGACCAAAAATGGGCTGGTTGAGGCAACGTTTCTTATGTTCTAGACTGCAACGATGCCGTCGAATGATTAGGACCCACGTGGCCTCCTCATGCGCTGCCTCGAGCTGCATCGTCAACAGCTGCGCTAACTTTCGTGCCTTATCCTCACTAAAGACAGTCCGGAGTGTGCGGGTCAACGTCGCAACTAAACTGTGAATAAACCCGTGTGAGTGTTGAGGCTGCTATACCGAACACGAAGAGACATATAAGCCGACACTCCCCTCTTTCTTGTCCTTTCCGGTCGACCTCAAGTTCCGCTTTTGCTCTACTAAATCAAATCATACATAATTAAATACAAGCACAAAGCTGTAAGGTAACGGAGGTGTATAACAGTGGCAGATATCATTAGCACAATACTGTCTTCTCTTCTAATGCCGCTATTTTCGACAGTATTACCGCTGCTCGGCGTAAATCCGAGTTTTCTCTCTAGTGTCTCGGCGACGCTTGCCAATATAATGGGAGGTTGATTAGAGTCAGTGCTCCTTTCTTTTTTCGAATAAATAGCGGAGGTCAGAAATTTTCATCTCGGCAATAACTCGATGCATAGACTTCTTTAAAACCCCCTCGCGTGTATCAAACATCGCAAAAATCCGCTCAGGGACATTTAAAGTGTACAGCCTTACTGTATAATTAGGCAAAATTAATTAGTTTTATTCACAGCTCTTGTGAATTAATGAACCTGTAGGCACAAACAGTTTTTGTTGCATAGTGTTAATTACTTGCGCATACCACAGTTTTACGATGAATGGGGTGCGGTAGGAGTTTGGAAAAAGAACTCAGCACCATTTACCTTCCTTTACCATCCTTGCCCACCCCTTCCTTCACGCATCATACCTGTTGTTAAGTATATCTGTAAGTTCCAGAAGTTTTGATGTCATCAGGAGATGACATTTATCCTAAAACCATCTCTGCTTAGTTTCGTGCCAATAACCTTGTAAGCGTATTGATACCCGCCTTACTCATACTGTAATATATCATATCTTTTGAACGGAAGAATTGCTTTAACGGAAGAGATATTAACGATACGCCCCTCTCTGTACTTCTCAGCTTAATGAAGTGCTGACGTATCAAAAATGCAGAGTCATGTTTAGATTTAGAGTCTTCTCTAAGAACTCCTTTCCTACTTCCAAGTAATGCTCCATGGGATAAATGCCACGTTATTTATGAGCGTATTTGAGAACATCATTTTTATTAGCGTTGACCAAAAGTCATCTATCTCCTTTTTGTCTAAAAGGTCAATTTTATGGGGTAAAATGCTGGCATTCAGCTCTTTCTATATTGCCACTGTTTCAGATAATTCTTCTGGGTTTATGTCAAGAAGCAGGAGAGCTACGCCGCTTCGGCAAATCTTTGGGCGATAGCTCAGCTATCCTAGAAGCTGTAACTAAGCCTTAGTGCCCCTAAAACCAAATGAGTCTTTTAATGTGAGTCTTTCTTTAGCCATTTTGACCTTCGAAATAACTACTCGCGCTAATTTAATGTGAGTCTTAACTCGTGTCAGTTGAAGCATATTTGCGTTTGTGCGATTATCCATTTTACTACTGCTGGGTAATTGGATTGAAGATAATCATGACAACAGAGCATGCAAATAAGCAACAGAGGTACGGTGGACGGGAGCTGAAGTGGAATGACGGCAGCATTCCTGAAACGCACCTTTGCACTTCCACTCTTTAGTGAGTGTGGAATCATCTCAGGAATGATCAAGACCGCCTCAACCAAGTCATCTTGTCAACGCTTACAACAGCACATGTCCCTACTTAATCAAGCTGAAGAGCGTTAAGCTTACTGTTAAAATGGTAATTTCGGCTGTCCACGTCATATACGCTTTTTTCGCCATTTCTGGAGACCGTTGTTTTCCAAAACATCGCACCAATGTGAGCGCCCATGCAGTAAGCACTATCAGCATAGGCATAAATATCCAGGGCAACTTTGTGTAAAAGAAGATCCCCAGACCAGCGAAAAAACAAATCAAAACGGAGATGACATAGAGCCCCATCTCTACTAAAGGCGTAGGTCTAATGACGAGCATCTTAACGTCAGGGAGAAAGGACTCACTCGTGAAATTTACCGCTGCTCCTCCGGCTGCCAAAATAACGACTATGAGCCATGGTAGTGGGGTTAAGATAGTCTCAGGGGAGACGGCAGTCCATATCGCCAGAGCGATAAGCGCCTCGGGCACTATTACGGTAAGGTGACCAATTCTGTCTCGTCCATAATATGTGTAGAAATACCCTGAGGCGATTACTAAAAGCCAAAGCGCCGCGCAGAGCCAGTTATAGAAAAAGCCTGCTAGTAAGACAGCTGTCCCAGCCATTGTAATTGCGTAGAACGTTGCCATTGATCTTGAGATCAAACCGCTTGCTAATGGTCGCCGCGGCCACTTCTGCTTATCCCTTTCTGAATCATGTATGTCATTCATTGCGTTTCCAGATATGAACACAAGCAGTACCGCAATAAACAGGATGGGAAGCCGAGGATCACTAAAACTTCCACCTGCCAAACCCGTTATACACAAAACCGCAGGTAAAGCTAGCATATTGGCCGCTATCCTACTTAGGGATAAGAATCCGATAAGTTTATTTCGGAATGAGTGCTCAATAGGCGCGGCATGACCAAATAATACCTCAGTTGCCGATGCCATGAAATTCCGTACCTCAGTTGCCGATGCCATGAAATTCCTATATTCTGTAAAATTCGCCTGTTTTTCTGTCTCCCTATACATGTAAATAATTACCCGTTTATATAGATAATGCCGTTTATAGAGAGAAACCTGATTGCTCTCTCTACACGTCTTTGAACAACCGAACAATCATAAAAATGATGTTGGCGATATACGAGTGTCGATGTCGTGCTGTGTGTCATCTAAAATCACATGTGAATTTTATCTAGGCGAGATATTCTTTTTTAGTTATTCTAATAGTAGAAAAAATCCTTACATCATAGGCTTCAAGAGAGGTTCTTCAGAGTCAATTACTTATGACTGAAGAAAATAGACTTCATTTTTATGCACCTCCTTTGCTTTTACAGTTTGCGTTCATGGCGTTCATGTTCAGACAGCGACCTTATAGTCCGTGTATGTGAAACTAGTTTAAAACTAGTCCCAAACTCATAAGTTATAAGCTAGCTCTCGCATTCGTAGATTGTTGATACACGTTTACGCAGTCGTTCCCGTGGCGCCACACGAGCCAGAGTCAGTGATTACAAAATCAATTGAGTGCTTGAAAGAACTAGAGTGT
>CAZKZX010000122.1:0-5540 GCA_964557335.1 uncultured Methanomicrobia archaeon
GGCAACGATTTTTCAATAACGATTAGGTGCGTTAAGAATCCACTAGAGGAGGTCAACGTCAGAATGGTGACTGCCACTGAAGAGATTAATAGTGAGGGAGGAGTTCCAAATTTCTTTGGAATTCAGCGGTTTGGATCCATCCGCCCCGTGAATCAACTTGTGGGAAAAACCCTTCTTGACGGCGACGTGAAGATCGCTGTGATGATCTATATGGCTATGCCCTTCCCTGACGAGCCAGAAGCCGTTCAAGAGGCGAGAAAGTTCGTGTGGGACACCCACGATTTCAAGGAAGGATTGAAGTTACTGCCGTTGAGACTTAGATATGAGCGCGCCATGATGAGCCACCTTATAGCGTGCCCCGGCGACTATGACGGAGCTCTAAACGTGCTCTCCATAAACTTACAGCGGCTATTTGTACACGCATATCAATCGTATCTCTTCAACAAAATGTTAAGTCTAAGGATCAAAAAGGGACTCCCGCTCTCTAAAGGGGTTGATGGTGACTTTGTATTTCTTAAGGAGGAGAGAAAGGTAAGAACCGTTGTCCCGAAAAACGTCGAACGCATTAATGAGAAGATTTTAGAGGGTAGCGCATTCATTCAAATGCCCGTGCCGGGCTACGATACGCAGCTATCGGATGGTATAATAGGCGAAATAGAACACGAGGTTCTCGAATCAGAGGGAGTAGACCTAAGCCGCTTCGAACTCGAACGCTGCCCGAGGTTACGTTCAAAGGGAGTGATGAGAAACGTGGTTCTTCCGACCAAAATAGAATTCAACATTTCAAATGACGAGATAAACAAGGGCTTTTCGAAAGTTGAGTTACGATTCTACCTTGAAAAAGGGGGCTATGCTACGTCTGTTCTCCGCGAAATAATGAAGATGAGGCTCGGTTAAATGGTGCCGAAAGCTAAGGCGTTGGGCACTATGTTGCTTTTACTTGCCCTTGTAGCACTTTCGGGATGCGCGTATACAAACACATTGCTCAACGATATACATCCGACGCCTTCAAGTTCAGGCCCCGCTCCAACAAATGCCTCTATACCGTCGACCATCTCTGCGACACCACAACAGCACAACAGATCCGAGGTTTTCATAGGAGGAGTCAAAATATACGCTGACCTCGCTGACACTCCGAGGAAACAGGCTGATGGCCTCATGTGGAGGCCCCAATTGAATGAGAGTGAGGGAATGCTCTTCGTCTTTGGTGGTGAAGGAAATGTGAGCTTTTGGATGAAGAACATGCTCGTACCCATCGACGTCGTGTTCATATCGTCCGACATGAAGATCATCACTGTTCACAAGTCAGTGCCCCCATGCCCACACAATCCGTGTGAGTCGTACGCTTCGAGTAAGCCAGCAAAGTATGCGCTTGAAGTGAGCGCTGGATTTTGCGAACGACACGGAGTACAACCAGGGGACTCTATTTCTATCTCAGGCCTCTGAGCTCATTCTTATTACCACCTTATAGCGATTGTCGATCGAATTACACTCTTCACGAACCGGGCAGGCAAAACACTCTGGGTGCTTCGCGTGGCAAAATTCAAAGCCGTGTTGAATCAGTAACAGGTGGCTTTTTCCGGGACTTTTAAGGGCTGATTCGAGTGCCTCTTTGGCAAGCAGATTGGCTCTATCACTTCCACTCGTTCTCTCAGAGGGATCGTTAATTCCAGTCCTCGCCGCGTGCTCTTCTATGAAGCCGAGCCGCCGCGCTACCCGTTCAACGTGAGTATCGATGGGAACGACGTCGTGGCCTGCAGCAAAGAGGAGGATACAATCAGCTGTTTTTGGTCCGACGCCGGGGAGTGCTAATAACTCTGTGCGTGCAGCATCCCTGTCATCATAAACCCAAGACATGTCGCCATCCCACCTTTTCAGAAGTTCCAATGAGGCATCTATAATGTAGTGTGCTTTTCTGTGGGGGCCGCATCTATAAAGCAGGCGCGCAAGTTTGCGCACGTCTGCTGTGCTCACAACTTGCGGCGTGATGTCAACGAAGTTCTTCACCAACGCGTTAAAGGTCCACCGTGCCCTTTCAGCGGTCTTATTTTGGGATAACAATGTAAGGATTAAACATCTGTATGGGTCTTGACCGTTCATAAAATAAATGCCCTTGAAAAAGTCTCTAAGCTTCCTTATTCTTAGATCTTCGACGGTAAGCCGTAATAAGGGCGTCCAACGCATTTCCTCACCGCTCACGTTTTCCATCTCCAGTTCGCCTATTAAGGCTTCTGCTGGTTCTTCTACAGCACGGATGTACTGGTGTATGCCGCGAACGTTTCTGCAGTACCTGCCCTCAGTCGTAACCCACTCCAGAGCTGGAATCTGTATATTCATAGTCCTTTCAATGTCAATGGGGGGGTTCATCTTGATCTTCATAATGTGCCACGTTAAGAAGTAAAAGGTTGAATCGAACTGTTTATGCGAGCAGTCCGCGCGCATCATCGTCTGACACTAGCTATCTATGATTGTACTTGTTTATGTATTCACTTGTGGATCTTTCAGAATACCGCGTAACGCTTTCTGCTCCGCAGACCTGTCGTGTCGAAAGCACTATCTTTCGAAGAGAAACAATAAGAAATACAGCAGTTAATCGGTCGGTATAACCGTAACTGTGCACCGTACGCTGGTGCGTGTGTTTGTTCATCACATTACACGGGCATACCACTTATGCTGCAGCAGATGAGCAAAATCGTGCAGCATTTAGTGATGTTCCTCCCATATATGGAATGGAGCCTATCTTATAGACCTCGCGCAAGAAGCTTGTGATAGGCAGTAGTTTGGTGCATAATTACTCTGTGGGTTTTAAAAGCTGTAGAATCGCTAAGGAGGCCGTTAGATTAGCGGGCGAACACGAGTTAAATACAGTAGTATGAACGGTAGAGAAGTAGTCCATCAGTGCTAGTACTACAACAACAAAGTATAAATCCAAACTACTGTATCACTTGGCACAGTCTATTACAGATGGTCATATACTTTCTCTCATCGTACGTTTATATGAAGTATAAGAGTATTCATAGGGTCTTAAAAAGGTGAAAAATGGCGTCATACCATAAACTTGCTCCTTACATCATGGACATCAAGCGGGCACTGGCAAGTGACATAGATGAAGAGGTGTTACGTGAAGATTTCACTACACTCGTAAATACATTCCACGTTCCTGTTGAGGAGGCAAAATGTAGCATCATAAAAAAGTACGGAGTTCGACAACTCGCAGATCTTCGTGCTGGAGAGCAAGAGGTAAGCGTTATCGTCCACGTTTCAAGTGTAAAAACGCGGGAAGTTCCTATGAACGGCAGACAGACCACCGTATCGTACGGAATATTAGCTGACAGGTCAGGCAAGATGCCGTTTATTGCAAACGTCGAACGCGAGCTGAACGTTGGAGACGTCGTCGCTATATCTCACGGATGCATCACAGAGTTGGCGGGGAAGCGCACGTTTGACATAACGGAGCCGTCTACAATTGTGCGGGTAGGTCATGATGAGCCCCTCCCGATTAAAAAACTGACAGAACTCAGAAATGGTGATAGAAACATCAACTTGCTCGTGCAGATCCTTTCTTCGGAGCTAAAAAAAGTTGGATCACGATACATTACAGCAGGCGCGCTCGCGGATGAAAGTGGAAAGCTCCCCTTCACATCGTGGGGGCCACACCTCGACGCGGGCACGGTGGTAAGGATTGACGGCGCCTATGTCAAAAGTTGGCGCGGAATACCGACGGTTAATATCGGCGATATGAGCTGCGTGTTCGAACTTGATGTGGAGGCGCAGCCTTGTTTAGAGACCCCAAAAAGGGTTAAGATAGAAGAGCTTAAGATGCGAGAGGGTACATACGACGTCATTGTAACGGGAGACGTCGTATCCGTGAGACCCGGCTCAGGACTCATCCAGAGATGTCCTGAGTGCGAAAGAGTGGTCCAAGACGGCGCCTGCCGCGTTCACAATAAGGTTGGATCGCGATATGACCTCCGTATTAAAGCAGTCGTCGACGACGGCACGGGGACTACTATGGCCGTTTTAGGGACGACACTCACGGAGAGGATTTATGGAAAGACGATGGACACCGTTATTGACGCTCTACAGGAAGGGGTGTCGTTGGATGTTGTGGAACGGGACATTAGGCAGGTCCTTACCGGCCGCAAGCTCACACTCCGGGGTAACGCCACAAAAGGAGACTACGATGTCGTCTTCGTCGCTCAAGATGCCGAGATAGAGTTAGGCGGCGTCGCTGACCGTGTGCAAAAAATTAAAGATAGACTGGAGGAGTTGTTGACGTAATGATGCGGGAGCCAGCGTGGAGGATATTTGCCCACGAATTTAACATGTCTGACCTACAGTACGGTGAAGATGCTGACAGAAGTTCTACCTATATCATATCTCCAACGGGCGCCAAGATAAACCGCCTCTTTGTCGTTGGAGTCGCCACAGAAGTCGAAAATATCGGCAGGGGCGAGGGGTTGTGGAGGGTCAGAACAGCCGACCCCACTGGCGTTTTCAACGTCTATGCAGGCCAGTATCAGCCCGATGTTGCGGCCTTTCTTGCTGAGCTTGAGGTGCCGCAGTTTATCGCTGTCGTTGGAAAAGCACGACTCTTCAAGCCTAACGAAACGTCATCTTATGCTTCAGTACGGCCCAGAGAGATAACCATCACGACTGAAGACGTCCGCAACAACTGGATCGTCACGACGGCCGAGAGGACGCTTGATAGGCTTGAGGCGTTGAAAGTCGCCCAGCGCTCGGGGCTTCATGGGGATGAACTGCGTGAAACGCTCCTAAGGAACGGCACACCTATCGCTCTTGCTGAGGGCGTGGTTATAGCCGTTGAGCACTATAATGTGCACGATATACTAAAGGACATTTCAAAAGCTGTAGAGCGTGCCATAAACACCGTGGTCCCGGCTTCAGAATTCAAGCCCGCACGTATGCCGAAAAAACGGGAGTTTGGAGCCGAAACAGACAGAACTAAGATTTTTGATGATGAGGAGGCTGAGCTGGGGGGGGAACAAAGCGAAGACGTCAAATCAGCAACTATCAACGCCCAGGCTGAAGGACTGAAGGTGAATAAGGACCTTGTCATGGATGCGCTTAGCGTTCTTGACAACGGCTCGGGAGTTCCCTACGACGAGCTGATCGAATACATGAGCTCAAAAGGTCTGTCAGAAGATGAAGTTGAAGAGGGTGCACGGGAACTGATGGATGATGGTAAGTGTTACGAGCCTAAGATAGGAATTTTAAAACTAATTTAACTACCCGCAGACTGAAATATTTCTATCTGCAAGATAAGAAAGTGTATGCCACACTTAAGTGATGATTATTCTTTTTCAGAGCTAATATCTTCACTGACCTCGCAGCACTCTTCTTCAAATTTAAAGTGGTAATTTAGCCAGCTGTTTTGTAGCTTTGTAAGGAGCATTTCGCGCATTAAAAAAACGTTTTTGTCGTTGCGCTATACGTACTTTTTAAACATCATAGCAAGTATTTGGCTAATGCTGAGCCTCCTGATCAAAAGGGCGATATCTTCACTAACGACAGGTGCC
>CAZKZX010000123.1:0-5488 GCA_964557335.1 uncultured Methanomicrobia archaeon
GCTCCCCCCTCCTTCAGATCCCCCCTCTGCAGTACTGCCGCCTGCTGCTGCCTCCTCCAGCGCGAAATCCAGCTCCGCAGTTTCCCCGTCCACCACGGTGATGGTCTCCGAGGCGTCCGTGTAGCCTGAGAGCCTCGCCGTCACGGTGTGGTCGCCGGCAGCCACAGCGGTGAGCGTGCAGGGGGTCACCTTCCCGCTATCCACGCTGTCCAGGTACACCTTCGCTCCCGCAGGGGTGGAGGAGACCTTCACCGACCCCTCCATCCGGACCAGGGTGAAGTGGAGCACCGCGGGCACGCCCCACTGCACCTCAGCCTCCTGCTCGTCTGCCTCCCGATACCCATCCAGGGCCACCCTTACGGTGTGGGGGCCCAGGTCCAGGCCCGTGACCGTGGTATTGGTGGCCTGGCCGGTGTCGGCATCGTCGACGTAGATGGCGGCGCCGCCGGGGCTGGAGGTGACCCGGATGTCGCCGGCGGCGAGGTCGTTGGTCATGAGCTGGATCTCGGAAATGTACTTCACTGAGAGACCGGTGGTGGTGGGGTATTCCTCTCCCCCGGAGACGTAGTAGTACCAGTACTCCTCCTCCGCTGACTCGTGCCAGTCATAGTTGCCGAAGGCGTGCTCCCCCCAGGGATTGGTGGAGGTGTCGGCCAGGAAGACAATGCGCATGCCGTCGGTGTAGCCGGTATCCGGGTAGGTCCCGCCGTAGGAGAGGCCGGCGCAGTACCAGGTGACCACTATCTCCCCCTGCCGGGACGGGGGATTGTAGATATTGGTGAAAGGATAGTCCTTATAAAAACCATCGCTTGCCTTCACCCGGGCCCATTCTCCATCGGTAAGTCCCCCCGCAAGGTTGCAGACGTCCGCGAGATCGGTTCCCTTCACCGCCCCCATGTCCTTCTCCAGGACATTGGTATCTTCATCAGGATTCCACCGGAGCTCTTCCTCGGTCCCCGGATCGGGATCATCGACAAACACGGGGCCCTGGTGGTAGTAGTGGGTGGTCCCGTCGCCCTGCACCGGCAGGGTGTCCCTCATCTGCTGGTAGGTGAGCGTGGTCTCGTTCAGGACCGTGGACCCGTCCTCGGCATAGCGGACCACTTTCAGCTGGGTGGTTGCGGCCAGGGCCGGGGCAGTGAGGAGGAGGAGCAGGGCTGCCGCGGCAAAGAACCGGATCGGCATCCCATGTCTGCACCACACCCGCATAGCCCTGCCTCCCTTCACGGCTTTCCGGTTCCCGGGAGATTATTTATATCTTCCTAACTTTTCGCGGAAGTCAACGATATTCTCAATCCTGCCTTCTGGATGGAGATATGGAGTCGTCCCTGCCCCGGATCATTCCTGCACCCGGGAGACCTGGTTAACTTGTTTGATTGTACTCTCCGGCAAATGAAATGACAAGTTATTTCAACGTTCCTGCAATACACTTCCCCGAGCGGTGCGTGTTTTCGGAGAATAACAGGTGCAGGAGTGTGTGATGGTATGAATCATGGAAGATGGTGGAGGGCGGCATTCATCATGGTTGTATGCCTGGGGCTCCTCGTTCCGGCCGTTGCCTACACCACGGAGATCACGGTGCGGCGTTATGCGGTTGACGGGCTCACGCCCATTACCGAAACCACTAAGACCTACCAGTGGCTGGAGGCAAACCTGCCGGTGCAGGGCGATGGGGATACCTACTACTACTACCAGGGTCCCATTTTTGAGAACGAATGGGAGGCTTATTACTCTGTTTCCTATCCAGAATACCGGACGAACTGGGGCGGCTCTCCACCGGCGTGGACCAGCTCCGAGGAACGATGGGACCGGTACTGGAGCGGGTCGGAATACATCCAGCACGAAGAGGTGAACTGGCAGGGGAAGGGATTGGGAAAGCTGAATGGCACGGATGTGAAAGACCTCTGCGAACTGGTGGGGGGGTTACCGGTTGGGCAGAAGATCCGGATCCTCGCTGTCGATAATTTCTACCAGGATCTCCCCTATTCGGCCATATACACCCCCAATGCTCACCTCGGAAAATACGTGATCACATGGTGGTCGGTGGGCGCAGGTGAAGAAGGAACGGGCACCAGCGGGTACACCGGCCCGGACTACACGAATGGGATGCGGGGGGCATTCTTTGCCGATGATTCAGGGAATCCCCAGGGTGAGCATGTTGCCGGACTGGGGGACATGGCCGAGGGTCTCCCGTCTCAGTACTGGTATTATTACAATGGGTTATACCCCTCCGGAGGTGGCTATACCGTCAAATATATCAACCGGATCTACGTGTTCAGCAACGACGCGGTGCCGCCACCGGTGGCCGACTTTTCGGCTGAGGTCAGAACCGACAAGATTGAGAACGGGGATTTTGAGACCGGGACCCTCACCCCATGGACAGGTAGCGGGGCGACGATCTACACAGGAACCGAAAAAAAGGGATCCTACAGCACTAAACTCCTTGCCACAACGTCGTCCAATGCATATCTCCAGCAGAACATCGATTTTACCGGCATTGGTACCATCAATTTCTGGAGGAGGTCTCTGGGGTACACCAACAAATATATGCAGGTCCTGGTGGACGACACTCTCATCGCAAATTTTACCGAGACCACGACGGTGGACAGGTACGAGAGCATTGACATATCTTCCTATGGGTTCACCGGGACCCACACCCTGAAGTTCAATGCTGTGGCCCGTACAGGAACCCTGACTGTCTATCTAGATGATATCGTTGACTATGGGCCTGGCAGATCGGGCCTAGCCCCCCTGACCGTCCAGTTCAAGGATCTCTCCACCAAGATGCAGGATCCGGCCCATACCTCCTGGGCGTGGGACTTTGATAATGACAGCGACACGGACAGCACCGAACGGAATCCCCTCTATACTTACCCAACAGCCGGTAAATACACGGTGAAACTCACCACCACCAACGCCGGCGGGAGCGACAGCGAAGTGAAGACGGATTACATCGAGGCCACCGGAGCTCCCACCATCAATATCGACACCACCGGCGGGATCACCAACTGGCCCTTCACCCTTGGTACCAACGAGGACACCACCTCAGTGGATCTCTCCGTCACCTCGATCGGTACCTGGACTGTTTCGGTGAAGGACGCCAGGGATGGCGGAAAACCGGCGGGTACTGAAGGGAAAATGGCCGAATACAACGGCGGGTCCTATGTCAGCGGCGGCGAATACCTCACCAACGCACTGCAGGTGAAAACCGTGGGCGGGAGTATCGGTTACGTCACACTTGCCGGGACCGACACTCCGATCCAGACGGGCAGCGGCAACAGCAATTACGATATCGGCCTGAAACAGGAGATTGTCGCGGGTGACCCGGCCCTCACCGCGCCGAATGTGTACAGGATCGTGGTCACCTTCACGGGGTCAACGGACTGAGGAGTCACGGGGATGAGAACCCTTTCACTTGCCGCACTGGCCCTCTGCGGGGCCTTGATGCTGATTGCCGGAGCGGCAGCAGCAGATGCTGCCAGCCTCACCATCTCCGGCACCATCGTATCGGCCGGGGGCCCTATCGCCGAGTTCGCGGGCACTCCCACCTCCGGGCTCGCCCCCCTCACCGTGCAGTTCAATGACTGGTCCACCGGGAACCCCACATCCCGGTCCTGGGACTTCGGCGACGGGGGCACCTCCACCCAGCGGAACCCGAAGCACACCTACAAGTATGCGGGTGCCTACACGGTGAGCCTCAGGGTGGCGAATGGCCAGGGCTCCAGCGTGAAGGTGAAGCCTGCCTACATCCGGGTCTCCTACCGGCTCAACTGCGGCGCGCCGAAAACAGTATACACGGACACCAGCGGGCTCGTCTGGCCGAAGGACCAGCGCTACTCCGGTGGCGGCTGGGGCTGGGTCACCGTCTCCTCCACCGGCCGGACCAATCAGCCCATCGGGAATACCCTTGATGATCCCCTATACAAGGAGTGGCGGTACATCGCAAGCGGTTCGCTCATCTACCGGTTCACCGTGAGAAACGGCGATTTCCAGGTCACGACGAAGTACGTGGAGCCGAACTACAACGACAACCGCCGGGTCTTTGATATTGTTATGGAGAATACCATCAGGACAGCCTCCTACCGACCCTTCACCGCTTCCGGCGGCCGGTACAAGGCCGATGACGAGGTGCACACGGTGACGGTCTCCGACGGGATCCTGGACCTGCAGCTCCGGCCCCTCTCTGGCCTCAACTGGCCCAGCGGGAGGAACAGTCCGATCATCGCTGCCGTCGAGGTGCGGCCGGTGGTGCCGTGATGGGAAGGCGGGGGGTGACCGGCACTGCGGGGAGGAGAGCCGGAGCCCTCGCCCTCCTCCTACTCCTCCTCTTGCCGCTGGCGGCGCTTCCCGCCGCGGCGGCAGATGAAAGCGCAGCCCTGACCATCTCGGGCACTATTGGGCCGATCAGCGGTCTAGCGGCGGACTTCTCGGGCGCGCCCCGGTACGGCCCTGCCCCGCTTTCCGTGCAGTTCACCGATCTCTCCACCGGCGACCCCACCGCGTGGTCCTGGGACCTGGACGGGCGTAGCGGTGAGGAGAGTGTTGTCAGGGATCCTGCCTATGTGTACCACCGGGAGGGGAGCTACGCGGTCACCCTCACGGTCATAAATGGCGCCGGCTCCGATACTGAGACGAAGCCCGGCTACATCACCGTGTCAAAAGGAGGTGCCCTGGCCCGGGTCCGTACACTTCAGAAGTACGTGGCCGCCATGCCCGCCGACGGGTGGGTGAAGTGGTTCCTCTCGATTCCTCTTGAGGTTGCCGAGATGCAGATCCGGCGGGGGAACGAGCGGGCCGCCGCCGCCCAGATGCAGGTCTTCTCCCGGCAGGTGGAGTTCTACCAGCGGTTCCGGTTCATCTCGGCACAGGACGCCACGTACCTGCGGGAGGAAGCAGCCATCGTCCGGGAGATGCTCAGGGAGTAGTCCGCCCGGTTTACTGGAGGAAAGCCCCGCGGGGCATTCCGGCCCGCACCCAGCCATGTGATCCGGCATCCCGGGCCGGGGTCCGCCCGGTTCCCGGATCTGCGCGGATCCCTCAGTCAGGGGGAAAAACTGCCGGCAATACGCCCTCGTGAGGCCGCGCGTTCTCCGGCAAGGAAATGTGGTTTAATTAACTTTTGAGAAAAGTATCGTAATCTTTATAAACCGTCCCCCCAAGGTTTTCCCGTTCACCCTGATGCGCAGGGTGTGTGAGGTGCACAATGAGAAAGATGCTTTTCGCGGGCCTTGCAGCCCTGCTCATGCTCCTGGTGCTTCCGGGAGCGGTATCGGCGCTGGAAGATACTGCTACCGTGGTATTAACGGGAACAATTGGCCTTTCGGTTGATGTGAATGTGGCGCCAGCTGCTATCGACTTTGCGACCATGACCCCCGGCGTTGAAGAGAGTTCCCAGTCGACTGTTTCCCTTTCCACATCTTCTTCAAGCTGGTCGGTCGCGGTAGCGGATAAAAACACTGCGACCAAGGGTTTCATGTACAGAACCGGT
>CAZKZX010000124.1:0-5470 GCA_964557335.1 uncultured Methanomicrobia archaeon
TTTCCCTCGACCACCCGTTCTCACCCGGAGCGGGCATTGTCAGGGATGTCGAGGGCAACCTGCGCGCAGACCAGATTCTTGACCCCAACGGACTCATACCGGGAACGGACACCGAGAAATCCCGACGTGACTGGAGCGCGGCCGCCGATGAGGTCAACGCCATGGGGCACGAGCGCGTGAGTGAACTCGGTGGGGGTTTCGGGGCGGTGCAAGAGGTGGAGAAGCGCATGGGTTACCGGGCCGAGGCTGGGTGGATTGAACCCGGTCTTCCCTCCCATGGCAGGGAGTTGGTCGTCTGGAATCGGGAGGACGTGGTGTACCGGTCCGTGGCGGGTCTCCTCCGCCGCGTCATCCTCAAGCACTACGGTCCGGGCGCGCATCGTGGTACGGGAACCGAGCAACAAGTTCATGCGGGCGGGCGCGCAGCCGTATCGGAGGAGGCCGTTCCGCAGGCCGCCGGGGTGCCGGAGAGCCGAGTGCGCCTGACGAGGTCGGCCATTTCCAACTTCATCCGATGGAGCAGTTCACGGTACAACGAATATCCCAAGTCCTTCGTCGTTGGTCGCGCTTGGCACATCCTGAACAGGGAGATGTGGCGGCAACTTCCCGCGGCGGACCGAGATTACCAGGTCCGGGTCGCGGGGGTGGACGATCCTGTCACCCGTCCTATCCCCGGCAGAACGAACGAGATTGAGGTGCTCATCGAGCGGGAGGTTTACGACTCGGGGACATATACTGAGGGCACCGGGGGTGTGTCCTACGGGTCGTACCTGATAAACGGACGCGAGGGTTATATCGCGGGGGGGCATGGGGGCGGTCCCAACTCGCCCATTTCCGAGTTCCACGAGGTTGAGCGGCGCTACTTTGTCATCCCTCGGCAGGACGCCGGTGCCGTCACTGTGGAACGCTACGGGACCAAGAAATCGGGCCACTGGGGACACAAGGGCATCCCCCACCACCGCGGAGGCAGCCTGCCCAGCAAGGGAGAGGAGCCGCCGCAGGCTCAGGGGGTGAGCACCGGCGACACTTCGCCACTCCAACCATCTTCCTGGCGCGGGACCGTCATACCGGATGCGGTTGCGGACCGCCTGCTTGCGGACTATCATGGTCTCCTCGCGTCAGAGTGGGAGGTCGCGGAGCTTGCCAAGGACAACGGGGATGTCCTGCTCAACGTGAGGGGCGGCAAGGACTATGTCTCCCTTGAGTCGGAGGTCATGGCCGACTGTAGGGCGAAGGGGGCGGGTTGGCTGCTCCATAACCATCCCAACGGCTTGCCGTTGTCAGAGTCGGACATCGTCTTCGGGGCCATTGAGGGACTGACGGGAGTCGTCGCCGTTGGGCGGGGACACGATGGACGCGTGCGAATCTTCTCCATTAGATTTGACACGGCGGCAATCGACCGGGGGGTCCGGGAGAGCAGCGAGACAGGGCCACTTGCGAGGCGGAATTGGGTCCTGGAAAGACTGTACCCGGCCATCGGGCAATGCAACCGCGTGTCCCGTCTCGGTCGGGAACCTTTCGGGGAGGACTGGAGGAGGGAGTTTAGGCAAACGGATGAGAGGAATGGGCTCCTTGATGAGGACCCAGGCGTCGGCTGGATGATGACGATGGAGGTCGTGGAGGTTCAGGAATGACGACAATAAGCATTGACCGGCTCGAGGCGGGCGGCATCTACAGCCCCAACGCCAAACCCGTGACCATGGGCGATTTCCTGCTCCTGATGGAAGGCGAAGAGGTCACATTGCCCGATGGAACCGTCGTCGGTCCAGACGATGGACCGTTCTACATCGGACTGGAGGACAAACCTGCCGAGGCCACGGTGTCACGCGGCCTCCGGCGGGTCCGGTTTCCGAAAGGCGCGTTGACAGGGAGGCCAATACCCGATAGGATGGAGGAGCGGCACTACGGTCCTGGCGACCATCCGGGTACGGGTACGCCGCAGACGGTTCACGGCAAAGGGGGCGAGGGCAAGGCGGGTTCGCAGGAAGGCCCGACACGGGTGGGCATCACCGCGGCCCGTCCGGGGATGTCCGAGGAGCAAGTGCGGCGTCGGCTCGACCGTCTCATCTCTGGACTGGAGAGAATGGACTCGGTGACGGATGTCTACGCCACACACTGCCGGGGGACGTATCAGGGCGGCCACGAGGCCTCGTACCTTGTCGAGTACGAGGGGGACGGCGAGGCCCGGCGGTTGATGGCGGACTTCGGCGAGGCTAACGACCAGGATTCGGTCCTGCTCTTGGAACCGGCGGAAGGAAAGGGCGACTCGCCTCTGACAGACATCTCCCTCGGCGTCCGCATCGGCAGGGATGACCAGGAGCGCCTGAATACCGTCCTGGCCGACGCCGGACTTGGCTACTGGACCTGGTATCGCCAGCGGGGTGCTGGGACGGCGCTGCGGGTTGCCTGCGTGCCGGAGTACGGCGGGAACGCAGAGACGCACGGGGTACAGATGGACGCCGTGATGGCCGCTCTTGGAGAGGCTGGCTTCCGACCGGAGCGGAATGATTACACGATCCACCCCGAGGTCATCTGGCATCAGGCGGGTGAGGGAAGGACGACCTATGACACGATCCAAGAAGGCGAACCAGGCGATTGAGGAAGTCAAGAAGAGGAACGATGACGGCGTTATCGACCGGGTAGATTCGGACCTGCCGGAGTTGGAACCCGCCGATGCTGGCCGGACCCTGGCCGTCTTTTTCCCCGCCCCGGAGGAGCCCGAGGAGGAGGAGCCGCCCAAAGAGGGCGAATAGGGCATGGGCACGCCGACCGTATACATAGCCGACAATATGTGTACGATTTACAAACTGGTCCTTCACAAGGTCCAGGATACCCTTCTAGGGATGGGATACGGAATTACGGACTCGCTCACGGAAGCTGACCTCTGCCTGGTCGGCCTCTGTGCATCCTTCCGGGCTGACGAGGCCCGGTCGGAGACCATCGTCAGGAGGGCCCTACGCGCGGGCGTTCCCGCCTACGGGTACGGGTGCCTTGTGAGCGTCAGGCCGGACAGATTTCGGGATTTCCTGGATTTCCCCGTCTTTCCCTCTTGGGACCCAGGCGGACTCATCCGGGCCGCTACCGGCGACGAGAGCGTCCTATGGACCTGGCGCGGCATCCCCAACGACTTCAGGACGGCGGAGGACTACCGCGTACAGGACCCGACACGGAAGTTCGTAGGCATCTCCCTCGGTTGCAACTTTGAGTGCTCCTACTGCCCGCACAAGGTCGGAACAGGTCCGCTGGTGAGCGTCCCCCGTACCGAGGTACTATCCCAAGTCAAAAGACTGGTTGAGGCCGGGACCAGGACCATCGTTCTGACCGGCACGGACACCGCCTGTTACGGCGGGGACCTCCGCTCATCCTTTGCCTACCTTCTAGCCGACATCCTCGCCATTATCAATCCCGACACGCGCCTGCATATAGCTCAGTTCAACCCTCAGGGGCTCTTCTGGGGCCGACGCTACGCGGAGGACACCCTAGACCTGCTGAGCGACTCCCGCGTGGCCGACATCCAACTGCCGGTCCAGACGGCAAGTGCCAGGTTGCTCGACCTTATGAAGCGGCGATATGATCCGAGGGCCGTCGCGGGCTTTGTGGACCGCCTGCGCGAGCGCAACCCCGATGTCTTCCTGCGGACCGACCTGATGGTCGGCTTCCCGACCGAGACGATGGCCGAGTTGTCTGCGAGCATTGAGTACGCGTGTGCGCATTTTGACGAGGTGGCCGTCTATGCCTTCGAGATGAAGGATGTCTGCCCTGTCTCTGGAATGGGCCTCCGAGGCCTTTCGGCGAGTGAGATAACGCGGCGCAGGACCTACGCCGTCGACGCAATCCGCAAACGTGGACTACTGGCGCACTCGGGCGGCCAAGTGGTCCATACCCTGTTTGAGAACGACAGGGCCAAGGCCGCCATGCGCGGTACTGAGGAGACAAGTCATGCGGAGTAGGGAACCCAAGAACCAGAGCGCCGATGACCGGGCACAGTTCGTCGCCATAGCGGACTTCTTTCAGGCGGACGGGATTCCCCTGATTGAGAAGATAGACGCCTTCCCGAAGTATGCCACCCGCCAGAGCATCGCCAAGTTCCTGACCAAGTACGAGTTGTTCCGCCGGATACTCAACGTCAACGGGTCCATCGTCGAGTGCGGCGTGCTTCACGGGGCCGGGTTGCTCGCCTGGGCCAAGTTGAGCAGCATCCTCGAGCCGACCAACCACACCCGGAAGGTCATCGGATTTGACACCTTCTCCGGCTTCCCCAGCATCCACCCCAACGACGTTGCGACCGGGACCTCGTCCCATCTGCGGGTCGGCGGACTGAAGGGTTCCAGCTTCGAGAGCGTGTCGAAGGCTGTGTCCGTCTACGACATGAATCGGCCCCTCCCCCACATCCCCAAGGTTGAGATTATCAAAGGGGACATCATCGAGACGGCTCCTCAATACATTCTCCAGAACCGACACATCGTCGTCAGCCTTCTCTACCTGGACCTCGACCTGTATGCGCCGACCAAAGTGGCCCTTCAGACCTTTCTCCCAAGGATGCCGAAGGGCGCGCTCGTCTGCTTTGACGAGTTGAACGCCAAGATGTTCCCCGGCGAGACCCTCGCGGCGGACGAGGTGATGCTCCTGGAAGACCTCAGGATTGAGAGGTTCCCCTTTGACCCCTATGTTTCCTACGCGGTGCTCGAATGATTGATAATCTGCATTCCTGCCGGTCGTGCGGCGCGACGGGCCTCTTGCCCATTCTATCCCTTGGAAGGATGCCCCTGGCGAACGACCTTGTCCCGCCGGACCAGGTCCTCGAACCCGTCGAGAGATTCCCCCTTGACCTCGTGTTCTGCCGAGAGTGCGCTCTTGTCCAGATCACCGAAACGGTCCCGCCCGAGCGACTCTTCCGGGAGTACCTCTACTTCTCTTCGTACTCAACCACCATGGTCGACCACGTTCGCAGCCTGGTCGCCGAACTGATTCCGGCCCGCGGCCTGGATGAACACAGCCAGGTCATCGAATTGGCGAGTAACGACGGATACCTCCTCCAGTTCTACCAGCAGGCGGGCATCCCCGTCCTCGGAATTGAACCGGCACTCAACGTCGCCCGCGTCGCTCAGGACCGCGGCATACCGACCATGACCGAGTTCTTTGGGGAGGCGCTGGCCTGTGCCCTGCCGCCCGCTGACATCGTTCACGCACACAACGTCCTGGCGCATGTCGCCGACCTCAACGGGTTCGTGGAAGGCATCAGGACGGTCCTGAAGCCCGACGGAATGGCGGTGATCGAGGTCCCCTACGTCAAGGACATGATAGACGGCTGCGAGTTTGACACCATCTACCACGAGCACCTCTGCTACTTCTCCTTAGCCTCCCTGGAGTACCTGTCTCACAATAACGGCCTCGAGGTACGGGAGGTGAAACGGGTCCCAATCCACGGCGGGTCCCTTCTCCTCTTCCTGACACCGATACATCCATCCGC
>CAZKZX010000125.1:0-5448 GCA_964557335.1 uncultured Methanomicrobia archaeon
ATAGCACTCACGCATACGCATGACCTCCGTTTCGCATTTCGAATAGGGGATAGTGCAATCGCATAAATGAAGACTGACTTCCTGCACGAATCGGGCACGCGGTAACACCATCGAAGCATGTGCGTGGATCGTGCTTTCAGTAAAGCAAAAAGTCGCGCATCGTAGATGGATAGCTGAAATGGACACGTGAATCAGACGACAGCGAGATGAAATTTATATATTATTGGATTGTTGGAGACGTATACAATAAGGAGGGACGTAATGCACGGTAACTTTGGAGTACTTGTTTTAGGTCACGGGAGTAAACTTACGCACAACAAAGACATAATTGAAGCGACCGCCGAAATGCTCGCAAAAAAAGTGGATGGCGCAGTAGTGAGAACCGCCTACCTTAATATGAACACTCCGACGGTTGAAGAGGGGCTTATGAGCTTCAAGGACACGACCGTTGACCGAGTGTATGTACTGCCTCTGTTCTTGGCTCACGGCGTTCACACGCTTGAGGACATTCCAGAAATATTAGGCCTTAAAAAGGGGGAGAATCGAACCGTATACGCCCAAGGTGACTGGAATGTTGAGGTAGTATATGCCCAACCTCTTGGTTCTGATGAGTGCATAGCTAATTTGGCGTATAAAAGGCTAACAGAGGCCTAACTCATTATGGACTACAGCGGCAAAAAAGTAGCCGTATTAGACACGATTCACGGCGGGAAAACGATCTGTCACAAATTGCGTGAGATGGATGCAGATGCCGTGGCGGTCGATATTTATCGGGAGGATCCCCCGCCTGAATTTATTGATCAATTTGATATCGTTATCGCTCCAGTTCACGCCGCCACCCCTTTACTAGAAAGAGCGCGACTTCTAAAGATCCCTGTAATAACACACCACAAAGTCGTCGGTGACATCTTGCGGGAATCTCCTACTTTAGTTGGCACACTCGTATTTGAAATCACGGGGGTGAGGGGTAAGACCAGCGTATCTTCACTATTAGCTGAGTTGAATTCCGATAAACGAGTCCTCTTATTAAGCAGCGCAGGGCTTGAAATCTACGAGAGAGGGAAGTGTATCGCAACGAAGAGGTTAAGCATAACCCCCGCAAGTATGTTGACAGCGATTGACGTCGTCAATGAACTACAGATAAATCCTGCCGTTCTAATTTTCGAGGTTTCTCTTGGGGGTACGGGTATAGCGGACATCGGTGTCATCACCTCGTTGTCGCCCGAGTACGGAATCGCGTCAAATAGCAGGTCATCTACAGAAGCAAAGCTACAGATGATCTCACACGCGAAGAAAGGCTCACTTATTGTTGCCGGGTTAAATGAGGTAAATACAGAAGTGCTGAGCACACACTACAACTCCTTTGGCATGCAGGGCTCGAGTGTATCGTACGATGTTAGCAGAAGCAGGGACGGAGTGGTGAGGGTCGTGTACGATTGTCTCACGACGGTTGACGACACAGTAATCTCAGGTGAAATAGAATTTACCCCTACTCGATACTACGATTGGGACGCATACAATAACTCAATTCTATGCTTCATCGCTGCCGCACTTTCTGCAAACTGCGACCCGAGGAGGGTTGCATCCACATTAAACAAATTTAAGGGCATAGAAGGGCGAATGTCGCTCGATCGGGTTAACAACAGGCTGCTAGTTGATAACTCGAATTCTGGTCTCACACCCTCGTTAGCAAGACATGCGATAGCATACGGGCTGAGACTAAAAAAACGTGGAAACAGAGCAGTACTTATTATCGGAGAAGAAGCCCATAATGTATGTGAAGGAATAAATCCAGAAGAAGTTGCATTCATTTCTTTGGATGATAACTTAGATGAGGTAATACTCGTAGGGGAAAGAATGCATTCCAAAAGGAGCCACATTGCGTGGTCAGCCAGTCTAGAAGCTGCATTAACAAAGGCTCTTGATTTAACGAAGGAAGGAGATATTATAATATCATGTGTCAAGAAGTGGAGGTAACGAGTTGTCGACGTATTGCAACGTAAACGATTACGATGGCGTTGAGAGCGTTATGCACCCTCGCCCGAGCTCCATCGTAGCAGCCCTTTATACCTTAAGAGATCTCGAGACTGACGTCGTGATCATACACGGACCACCGGGCTGTTGTTTCAAGCACAGCAGGCTACTTGAGGAAGACGGTATCAGGGTTGTCACTACGGCTATGGATGAGACAAATTTTGTGTTCGGCGGACGTGAGGTTCTAAAAAATGTAATGATGCGATCAATAGAACTTTTCCATCCAAAGCTTATGGGAATAGTGGGAACTTGCGCGAGCATGATCATTGGGGAGGATATACATCAAGCCGTAGAGGACGTGCGGCCTAACTTCCCAGTAATGGAAGTTGAGATTCACGCAGGTCACCACGACAATACCTACGGTGCGATCGTCACCCTCGAAGCCGCTGTCGAAGCAGGCGTGCTCGATGCTACTGAGTACGTTCGGCAAAAGAGGTTGTTAATAGAAGCGACAGAGCTAGAGAAATTCGCAGGAGTGGCAAGCCGGGAGTACATCCCACCATCCCGCGGGGACGTAAAATATACAGTCTCCGAGGAGCTTATGACCCTTATAAAGGAGGGAAAGCGCGGCATTATCGCTTTAAATGCGAAAAAGGAGACGGCGTATCAATTCGCCGATATTGTAGCGGCGTTAGTGGAAGTTTCACACGATATAGGCACGAGGTGCCCCGTTACTATGGCAAATCTTGACGCCAGAATCGGCCTGCCGAGATTAAGAAATCACGCGCGAAACATCTTGCACGATCTTGAAAAAAGTGGAATAAGCGTAGATCATCTCACAGGAGGGCTAGATGAGTACCCCATAACAGGGCAGGTCGTCGGAGAGTTGATAAGTAAATATTACAGCGATTACGATTTCGTAGTGCTCTTAGGAGTGCCACATGCCGTTCCGATGAAATGCTTGGAAGGCATGACGATCTTTTCTGTCACCAATGGACCGAGGCAGGTACAGCCCTTAAAGGAGCTTGGACACGATTTCGTAGTGGTCGAGATAGATCTTCATCCGAAGACGCTCGGTGTAGAGCACATAGTGCCATCAGAGCTCGGCGATACACTGCGAGCATTAAACAGAGGATCCTAACGGATCACGACGATTAGAAATGCAGAGCAGTAACAAAAAGCACATAGGCATTTACGGTAAGGGAGGGATTGGAAAATCGAGCACAGCTTCTAATGTGGCAGCAGCGTGTGCCGAGAGAGGTAATAAGGTAATGTTGATAGGCTGTGACCCTAAAAGCGATACCTCTATAACGCTGCTACGCGGACGGAGGATACCCACTATTCTTGACCTTGTAAGGCTAGGAAAGGATGTTAGAGAAGAAGATGTGATATTTGAGGGCTATGCAGGGGTGCAATGCGTTGAAGTTGGCGGTCCTGAGCCAGGCATAGGGTGTGCCGGAAGAGGCATAATTGTAGCAATCCAAGTGCTAAGAAAAGTAACGGATGCAATGCAGACAAGTGATCTTGTAATTTATGACGTTCCTGGGGATATCGTGTGCGGAGGTTTTGCCGTCCCCATCAGAAAAGGACTTGTTGATGAAGCGTACATCCTGACTTCGGGCGAATATATGCCTCTTTATGCTGCAAACAATATATGTAAAGGCTTGAATACACTCGGAGCACCGCTAGGCGGAGTGATCTGCAACTCGCGGGAAGCGACAAATGAAAAAGCAATCACTCAACAGTTTGCGGAAGACCTTGGTAACAAACTTATTGCCTTTATTCCAAAGGTAAAAATCGTCCAAGATTGCGAGCGAGCGGGCATATCCGTAATTGAAGGCTGTCCGCGTTCGACAATCGCCGAGATCTACCGAGAATTAGCTAACGATATAATGCACAATAGGGAAAATAAAATACCTCAGCCCTTAGCTGACGAGGAGTTGAGGGCAATACTCCTTCGATATGAATAGATGAGGGGAATAGCAAGGTGAATATCCCGCGGCTGCTCATTGCAGCTGATAGAAGTTCGGCAGGCAAAACGACCGTAGCAGTCGGGCTTATGTCAGTTTTGAGTCAGTCTGGACTTAAGGTTCAGCCCTTTAAGGTTGGACTTGATTATATAGATCCAAGTTATCATTCGGCAGTTGCCGGCCGATCGTCCCGCAACCTCGATGGATTTTTAATGAACGAACAGGCTATCCGAGAGACGTTTTTACACGCCTGTGCCGAATCAGACATAGCGATTATAGAAGGGGTCAGGGGATTATACGAGGGCTTCGACAGTTTGAGCGATGTTGGAAGCACCTCTCAAGTCGCCAAGATTCTCAAAACCCCTGTCATACTGTTAGTAGACGCTCGGAGTATAACGAGGAGCACGGCGGCCATTGTTTTGGGATACAAAGCGTTTGATCCGGAAGTAGAGATACAGGGCGTCATTTTGAACAAAATTGGGAGCCCCCTACATGGCATGAAGGCAACGGAGGCAATTCAACGGTACACGGGAGTTGAGGTCATAGGACAAATTCCGAGAAACGATTCCATAAACTTGACAATGCGGCATCTCGGACTCGTCCCCGCCATCGAAGGGATCAAACGGCAGGAGGGCTTTCAGCAACAGCTTAGGACAATTGAAGATACAATAAGAGCCTCGATTGATGTTGATAGAGTGCTTGAGATTGCAAAGAATGCCGAGCCTTTGGACGGTGGTAGCCCTCAATTATTCAGGAAGAGGGAGATTGACACAAAGAGCGTTACGATAGGGGTGGCGTATGACGAGGCATTTAACTTCTATTATAGCGATATGTTTGACCTTCTCCGTTTAAATGGTGCACACATCTCATATTTCAGTCCACTGAGAGATGACAAACTGCCAGATGTTGACGGCGTTTACCTCGGCGGAGGATACCCGGAACTCTTTGCCAAAGAGCTCGAATGCAACAAACGCATGCGGATAGCTATAAACGAGGCATCAGAGACAGGTATGCCTATTTATGCTGAATGCGGAGGCTTAATGTACCTAACCGAATCGTTAGCTTATAATGGCAAAGCTTTTAAAATGGTTGGCATCATACCCGCTCATGCGGATGTAATCTACAAGAGGGTCATTGGCTATACCGTTGGGAAAACGATTAGTAATACGATTATAGGGCCGAAAGGAACCGTATTTCGGGGACATGAATTCCACTACTCTGAGGTGAAAGCGTTGGATGAGAAGCTGACCTATGCCTTTAAGCTCGAGAGAGGAAAGGGGATCTCGAACGGGTATGATGGTATAAAGATCAGAAACACGCTCGCATCGTACTCGCACCTCCATCCCTTATCATATCCAAACCTGCCAACTAACTTTGTCAAATCGTGCATTAATTTTAAGGGTAAAAATGCCCACACGCTATGAAAGTTGCGATTATCTAACACCAATAAAGTATGCTAATGTGATACGAAAAATTGAAATTGGGGCAAGACTATGTCACACGA
>CAZKZX010000126.1:0-5434 GCA_964557335.1 uncultured Methanomicrobia archaeon
TAGTAACACAACAGCTAAATATCTTTTTTCCTTCTGGGGTGCCGGTGTAGTGGGCTGGGGCGCGTCCTCATGGGATGCAGGGCGCTTAATGTCCCAGATAATCACCGGGGAAAGAGCCGCGGATACCCCGGGCTGTTCATCAAGCTCGGCAGCCGATATGTTAGCACATGCTAAAATAATCGTTTTATGGGGTTTTGACCCGACCGTAAGTCATTATGGACCAGCCCACCAGTTTGCCTGGTTTATCAAGCTGGCTAGGGAAAAGGGGACACCCGTTATTATCATAGACCCGAGGTATAGCAGCGCCGCCGGCACCTTGGCCGACCAATGGATACCTATAAAACCCGGTACAGACCACGCTATGTTTATGGCCATGTCTCATGTTTTATTTAAGGAAGACATATATGATAAGGACTTTATAACAAAATATGTTGAACCAATTGGCTTCAAGAAATGGAAGGACTATATACTCGGCTTAGATGATGGCATTGAAAAGACACCGGAATGGGCAGAGGTTAAATGTGCCGTGCCTGCCGATACTATACGAGAGTTAGCCAAAACGGTAAGTAAAATGAGGCCTGCCTGGCTTTGGGCGAATTGGAGCTTGAGCCGTAAAAGTGATGGCGAACGAATCGTAGGAGCTTTTTCCGCATTGCAGGTTATGCTGGGCAATTTGGGAGTCCCCGGGGCTGGCCCGGTGATACGGATTGGCCCCAACCGCCCAATACCGCTGGCTGAATGGTACACTTTCAGGAAACCAGGGGAGGGATACCAGGTTCCCATGTTATATCGCGGGCACAACTGGGCAGAAGCAGTTCTGCTGCTCGATAACGTTAGAAGCGGAGAAATCACCGAAAAAGAATATATGAGAATGGTAGGGTGGAAGGCTGCTCCTTCCTACTTTAAAGACTTTAATCCTAAATTCCTATTCGCGGGTAGCTCTATGACCCCGCACTCTTCTGACTACGTTTCCACAGTATGCAACTCGTCCAACAACCAGATCAAAGCCATGCAAAAGATGGAATTTGTCTTTACTATGCATAGCATCATGAGCTCTTCGGCCCGATACGCTGATATCATCCTGCCGACGAGGGACTGGATGTGGGAAGAAAAAGGTGTCGCCAAGAGTGAATACGGCGGATTTGAAAGTATAAATTACTGTCCTGAGGTGATTAAACCACCAGGTGAAGTGAAATCCTGGGTTTGGATCTACACAAAGATCGCCGAAAGACTCGGCATCGACCCAAAAAAATTCTTCAGATACTATACCAATGATGAGAATTGGGAAAGTGATTGGGAAAGATACCAGAAAGATATCTATCAGGGTGTCATGGAGTATTACGGTAACAAGAGTATAGCGGCCCCTACCTGGGAGGAATTTACCAGCGGAAAATTTATCAACTGCGATGAACTCGAGGGTGTTCCCTTCACTGGATGGGAGGAACAAATTCACCATGGCAAACCCTTTCGTACAGAATCGGGTAAAATAGAGCTATACTCAAAGTATATCGACAATGAATCCAACCGTGGCAGGAGCCCACATTACGATGCCACTGGCAGAACCTATGACGACCTACCGGCAGACTGGGGTGCAATGAAACCATCACCCACCTATAGAGCTGTACCTAGAGGCATGGATGACCCGCTGACTGTTAAATACCCGCTGTTGATGTTGACCTCGCATTCACGTTATCGAGTTCACTATCTCTTTTGGGAACATCTCTGGCTGAGAAACCATGTATATCGGCATCGGGTCTGGATAAATACGGCCGATGCCAAAGCAAGAGGTATAAAGGATAATGATGAGATCATGGTTTACAACGATCGTGGCAAGATTGTTATGCCGGCCTATGTCACTCACAGGATGATGCCAGGGACAATCCTGCTGCACGCTGGCGGAAAAGTTGTGCTTAACGAGTCAGGTATTGATTATGGCGCCTCGCCCTCAACATTGCTCGGAGGAGAATTCGAAAGTTGTCTTACGCCAGCTAGGGCGACAAACCTAGTTCAGGTAGAAAAATACCCTGGAGGATAGCATAACACAATACGGTTTTTTTATAGATCTAAGCCGTTGCATCGGTTGCCATGCCTGTGAAATCGCATGCAAACAGTGGCATAATATACCACCCGGCCCGATCAAGTGGCTGCGTGTTTATCAATGGGAACTGGGCTCTTTCCCTGACATCGACCTCCGAGTTCTGCCCATAATGTGCTTCCATTGTGATAATCCTGCATGTATCAAAGCATGTCCCCATCAGGCTATTTACAATGATGATAAATACGGAGCGGTACTGGTTGATACCAGTAAATGCACTGGAGAACGTAAATGCTGGGCGGCCTGTCCTTATGGAACACCCCAGTTCGAAAAAGACGGCCCCGGTATTAAAATGTCAAAGTGTGATATGTGCATAGACAGATTGGAACACGGGAACAAGCCCATTTGCGTGCTAAGCTGCTCTCTAAGAGCCTTGGAATTCGGGCTGATTGATGAACTGCATGAAAAATACGGGAATCTAAGGTACTTGGAGGATTTGCCCAACGATTCTATTACTAAACCAGCGATTGTCTTCAAACCTCGTGACTCCAAAAAACAAATCGTTCCCTGGGAATATAAGAAAGCTCTTCGGCTGTGGCAGAAAAGGCACCCGGATAAAAAAGATAACCTGCCCGATGTTTTTTCTGAAATATCCGCGGTGACAGAGACTTCCGACGGTATCATCAGCAGGAACAAACTCGTGTTGAAAGCGAAAAGCAACGAGGAGCTGATGTTCCGTACCATGGATGATGAATGAACTATGCTCGTAGTTTTTTACGCTATGACATTGCCTACTTTATTTTCTCCAATACCGCGTGAGAGTCTGAATGTTTATGGACAATATCATTTTCATGCGTTAATTTTTTCCAATCCCGTGATATAAAAGATTTATTCAAATTTATGGAATTAAATCTTGACAAGAGTCTATAAAAATTTTAAAATTAAGCACTTCATAGAGATTTCTCATCTAGAATATCTCTAATTACGGACTTTTAATTAAATATAGGAAAAAAATATAAGGAGGGCTAAATAATAGATTAAGAAATATTCCGGTCTCCTTATTTAGTTAAAAAATTTGGCGTTTAGGAGGAAAAATTGAAAACCAGACTATCAGCCCTATTAATCGCTAGCCTTGTGGTCCTTCTCCTATTCTCCCTGGTATCCCTTACCGCCTGTAAAACCACCACTACTACTACTACGGCCCGAACTACGGCTCCAACCACGGCAGCCACATCAGCTCCAGCCACATCAGCTCCAGCAACGTCAGCTCCAGCCACATCAGCTCCAGCCACATCAAAGCCCGCCACCACGGCAGCAACCCCCACACCCAAATACGGCGGCACTCTTAAATTTGGCCATTCTTTCTTCCCCTCAGGCAACATTGGCTGGATGCCCGACCCTACCTGGGCAGGCCCGGTTTCATACATGTTCATGGAACCCCTTCTCCGAGTTGATGCGAACGGTGGTATTGGTCCCTGGTTAGCCACTAAATACCAAGTGGCTTCGGACCTGAAATCCGTAACTCTAACTCTAAGGCAGGGAGTCAAGTTCCACGACGGGTCAAACTTTAACGCTACCGTGGCCAAATGGAACATTGACCAGCTGCTTATTGCCAAAAACAGTGCTTTTGCCTCGGTAAGCTCGGTAGATATTGTGGATGACTACACAATTCGGCTTAATATGAGTAGCTATTCCAACATATTGCTTACAACCCTAGGAGACCGCTATTTTATGGTCTCGAAAGCAGCTTATGACGCCCATGGCGGGGGAGACGAAGCTAAAGCCTGGATGAGGCTTAACCCCGTTGGGACGGGACCCTTCAAGATTACGGATTTCAAGCCCGGCGTATCCGTCAAAGGCGTTAAATTCGATGGATACTGGCAGAAAGGGCTGCCCTACTTGGATTCCATCGAAGGATACGGAATTACTGATGCTTTTACAAGGGCCCAATCTTTCCTGGCGGGAGAGCAAGACCTGATCGCCGGGGACCTTTCCAAAATTGAATACGACGTTCAGCAAAAAGGCTACCCCATTAAAGACATATATTACCTTGCCGTCGCCATGCTCGTACCGGATAGCAAAAATCCCAGCTCTCCCTTATCCAATCTAAAAGTCCGCCAGGCCATGGACTACGCCATTGACCGGGATTCTATCGTAAAATCCCTGGGCTATGGCTTCTGGCCAGCTACCTATCAATATGCCATACCCGGCACCGCTTCCTATGTCAAAGACCTGTCGCCCCGTCCCTATAATCCGGATACAGCAAAGCAGCTGCTGACCGAGGCAGGCTATCCTAACGGTTTCAAGACCCAGATCCTCGGCAATACCATGAGCACCAACAAGGATGCGATGGCTGCCGTTCAGGGCTATCTTAGCAAGATAGGTATCACGGTCGATATCAACATGGTGGATAACGCTACTTATATCGGCGCGATTTCTAAAGGATGGGATGGTTTTGCCGGTGCAGGGAAGTCGATAAATGCTAACGTGAACTCCAGCATCAACGCCAATTTTTCACAAAAGTCCAACACGAACGTCAGCGTGCTGAAACCGGACGAGTTTCAAGCCCTGCTTGATGCCTCTGCGACCTCCCCGGAATACAATCCCGCACTGGTACAAAAGGTACTCCGGTACATGTACGATAACGCCATGATAAACTGTCTCTACGGCACTTCCCTGGGTTGGATCGTGAAACCTTACCTGCATGACCTCGACTTATGCACCAACATCAGTGCGATGTACTGGGGCACCGCTACTGCCTGGATGAGCAAATAACCTAAGTAAAAATATAATCTTGTTTTAAAGGAAATAAGAAACGCCCTTAATAAAGGGCATGAAACAGACGTTAAAAATAAAGATTGATTATTAAACCAGCAGCCGTTCCTGATAGCGCTGTTGATGATGTCTTGTGAGGTAATTAAGGAATAGTTACTCAAACCTTAGCCAGAAATATCAATAGGACGCTTTATACCGCTCTTCCTATAGAAGTAGTAGAAGCCACCAAGAAAAGCATCCTTGATACACTTGGGGTGATGTTCCCCGCCTTATCTATGGAAAAGGCGTGCATTTCCCTTTTCGAACTGGCGAAAGAAACAGGAGTAAAAAAGAGAGCACGCTCATAGACTTCGGAGGGAAAGCTCCTCTTGGATGGCGGCGTTTGTCAACGGTGCCTTGACTCACGCCATAGACTATGATGATTTCGTTATCACCGGCAACCAGCCTCTCCATCATCCCATCGGCTCAATTTTTCCGGCGGCCCTGGCCGTGGCCGAAAAGGCAGACGCGAGTGGCAGGGATTTTATCACGGCCTTAGTGTGGGCAACGACCTGGGTATTGGGCCGGCATCCTGCGTTAAAGGAAACGTGCTGGAAGATTTCCCTTTTTCCCCGATAACCGTTT
>CAZKZX010000127.1:0-1498 GCA_964557335.1 uncultured Methanomicrobia archaeon
CTATACCTTCAACCCCACCTTCTCTAAAGTAGACCAAAACAGCTGTGCCGGTTGTGATAGCGTCTAAAAGAGCGTGACGCATTGCTTTAACTGTTGCTTTTGGGTTAGCTTCCCGTAGCACGCGGTGCTTTAAGCCGTCGGGCGGTTTTACCAAGTTATCAAGAGTGTCAAAGATTACATCCTTGATAATTGAGTCCCCGACGTGAGTATGAGCGTTTATAAAAGATGGCAAAACTATTCCATAAGCACGGCAATCATTAGGCTTGACATTAGATCTCTCTTCAATCTCTACGATTCGTCCTGATTCGATATAAGCACGCCCGACTAGTGTTTCAAAATCCTCTCCGCACAATAGTATCCCGCCGACTACAAAATCACTCATGATAACGTATAAATCACAGCAAATTGTATTTTAAACTATGGCAAAGGGAAAGAGACAAGCATCAGCACCTATGTCGAGCGCAGGTTTGATAAGATATTATGAAACTGAAGATAAAGAAGCCATACATATTAGCCCAAAGTCAGTAATGATCGCTTGTGCGATCTCGGCGGTTGTCGTTTTGGCTTTAAATTTTAGGTTCGCCTGAGAAGATACCACAACTATTAATTTGGGTTATCTAACGATTCAATTAAAAATACAGTAAATGCGGAAGAATAAAGAAAATAGAACAGCTACAAGCGTCTTGCGAAACTTATCGTCTGATGATCTAACGAATAGCTGCAAATATGAGCTAAAAAACTTTTTTAACGTCAAATTTAAGTTAGATAGCGTGAAATTAGATAGCTTTTTGACTGGAACACATTTAATTTCGATTCCGCTAAAGGTTGTTGGATTTAAAGACGGCGAAGCTGTAACTTATTTTACAAAGGTTGTCACAGAAAAAGGCCTTGATATGTTAAATATTATTATGGCAGTGAAAAACATCGGGCTAAAAATACTTGTTGGCGTTCAGGACGCATTTTATGATAGATTTGAATCCACTTACAGCGCCGTACATTTTGAGCATATTTGTCTTAAAAGCTTCAAAAAAGCAGGTATTTTTGTTCCAGAACCAGAAGGTGCGTATAAATTAAGCACGTGCAGTTTACTAGTCACAGAATTTGTAGAAGGGATACCATTAGGAAACGTTGAAATTACTCCTGTGGAAATATATAAAGTACTTAATGTTATCAAAAAATTGAGAGAGCATAAGCTAGTCCATGGCGATGTTAAACTCGATAATTTTATTGTTGACTGTAATGATAAAATATTTTTACTTGATTGTATGAAGTGTAATAGCTCACTTGAACAAGCATCAAACTATGATCTTATGTGCGCCATTTATAGTTTGACCTGCAAATATGATGCGTCGAGTGTATTAAATATCTCCCAAAAATTTTTTTCACGAGTGGAAGTTTCAGACGCACTTAAGTTCTTGTATTTAACAAGCGCAACGCTTGATTCCATATTTGAAAATGACAGAACAAAAGAAATTATGCTAGCACAAGCTAAGTGAAC
>CAZKZX010000127.1:1598-5428 GCA_964557335.1 uncultured Methanomicrobia archaeon
CCATATTTGAAAATGACAGAACAAAAGAAATTATGCTAGCACAAGCTAAGTGAACTACAAAGTGACAAAAGAAATAAAGTTGTAACGTTCAGGATCCAATGATCCCAGAACGAGCACATCAGTGTTTCCAGTGATCTCAACAAAAGAACCTAGAGGGCCAGGTGATTATGAACGGGGATGAATTGACAAGTAGGGATGCAATTAGAATCCCATTTTTGGTAATAATACTAATTTTAGGGGCAACTTATGGTACAAATCTGATACAGAAACAGACCGATCCTTGGCTTGATCCAGTTATCACAAAAGGTGAACTTGAGTCAGCAAAGTGGATAAATGAAAATACCAAAAGAACGGACAAATTTGAATCTGACATTTTCGGCGGAGAACTCATAATGGGCATGACCACGCGCACCGCTGTAGTCGGAGGCGATTGGGCAAACGCACCAGATCCTGTTTCCAACATGAAAGACGCCCAACAAATCTACATGACCTTCTCGGCAAGCGAAGCAAACACTCTCTGTAAAAAGTACAACTTAACCTACGCATTCGTCCCGTTAAATCGAAGCGTCTTTTGTGGGTTTGGGTGGATTCGCATAAATGAGAACAAATTTAACGACAACGACTTCTTCAAGCTGGTCTACTCGAATAACGACGTTAAGATTTTCAAGGTGGTCTGATAAAATAGACAGAGCATCGGCTATTAAAAAAGTAGTCAAAAGTCGCACGTTGTTGCGATACGTTTTCATTATCGCCATTATTTTTCCATATATAAGTTATAGATTGGAGGTGATAAAAAATTACATCATTCCGACCTACGGAAATACTATGTATCACGTGGGAATAGAACGCCTCACCATACAAACCGGATTCTATCCGACAGAAGAGCTTTCGTATAATGGCGGGTTTCAGCACTTCTACGTACCGTCATATCGTCTGTTCGTTTCCTCTCTTTCGCTGATAACAGGAATAGACCCTATGGTAATGTCGGGAATGGTAACGATTATAACGTCGCTCGCTATATGCGGGATTATATATGCAATAACTAAACAAGCTTCAACCCCTTTTGCAGGTGTCTGCGCTTTATTTTTGCTCATGCTGTCTCCCGAGATGACAATATTTTCTATAAGAGCTCTTCCTGAGATTCTCGGGCTTTTTACTTTCCCACTAACCCTTTACTTTATATTGTTAAATAAATGCGATACGCCATTCAATCTCAATGCGTACTTATATCTCTCAATATTCGCAGCGTCCTTAACTGCCCTCACGCATCAGATGACGCTATTGACGCTTGCACTCGTTTTAGTAATTTATGGGCTAACACAACTCAAAAATAAAGCCGAGCTCTTCAACGCCTGGGTTCCTCTAGCAGCTGCTGTGATCGTGTATGGGATATGGCAGCTCTATTCGCTCCATACGATAAGCGTTCTTGGATTAGCACAAGTCAAGTTTCACGAAGGAATGCCAGTTGACTTATTTGCAAGCGATTATAAAGTCGGTTTTTTCGACAGGACAGGATTTTTTCTTATCCCATTCTTTATTATTGGCATGATATATCTCGAATTCAAGAAAGCAGATAAGAGATTTTTATTGTATGCGTGGATTGCTGCTTCATTAATACTGACAAAAAATGACCTTTTCGGCATTAGCATTTTTATGGACAGATTTCTCACCTTTATGGTAGAGGGAATGATCATCCTCGGAGGGATTGGTGCATACGCAATACTTGAGATACTAGATAAACGTGTCTTAGACATAGTATTTCGTAATAGACTAAAGGATACTGGTTGAAAAATGAAGCTACGAGCTATCCCGTTTCAGCTCATTACCATTCTTCTGGGAGCGCTTATAGCCTTACCGTTAGAGGCCTTTTCGCTACCACTATTAATCACACTGCCAGGCTTATGTTTATATTTAATCTACAAAAATTATAGCGCAATTGATGTCATTGAAGGAATAAGCTTTTCTATAACCTTCTCACTTATAACTGTCCCGTTAGCATCCTGCCTGCTTTATATTTCTGGGATCGACATAAGGTTCACGGGAATGGCTCTTGGAATTTTGATAGTTATACTATCCATATTCTCATACATAACAAGATCAAAGGCCACAGATCGCAAGGACCGTGCAGACGCACAATCCAAAAACTCTCGTAAAGGCTGTTTAAAACAGTTAGCCATTATCGGGATTTCGACTTTGCTGGCGTCAGCTGTTTACGTGCCGCTTTCAAACGCTTATGTGATTGGTCCTACTGGACTCGTCATGCATCCTACTCAGGCCTCTGACTTAAACTTTCACCTCTCCATAATTAGCAGATTCATCGAGTCGCCACATATTCCTGTAGAAGATCCCTATCTTCCGAACCATTACATTAACTATAACTGGTTTATGCCCGTATACGTGGGGACATTAACAATTATGACAGGTGTCCACCAATTTATTACGCTTAAAATTATATTCCCGCTTCTTTTTTTCGCCCTCTCAATGAACATTTATCTACTTGGTCGGAAGATATTCAACTACAGCGCAGCTTTAGTGTCGACGGTTGTTTATACAATCGGCGGGGGAATGGCATGGGCACTTATCATTTACCTTAGGCCGAACGACATTTTTCACTATCTTATTTACCAATTCGGTGATACTGCATATATAAAATATGACCAAACAATTTTGTTTTTCCTTCTTCCACAAACGCAGTCGTTTGCGCTGGTTATCCTCGTATTTGCCATATTTTTGTGGACAAAAACTTTGAATATCTTCAACTTAAGAAATACAGTGGTATTATCTATTATTTTAATTGCCTTATCTTACTATCACCTTGTAACAGCATTTCCACTTTTTGCATCTATGGGGCTCTACGCAATATATATGATCATTATGGACGGTAAAGAAAGTTCCTACCCCACACTTATACCCCTTATGATAGCAAGTTTAGTGACAATGCCAAATTTCCTGTTGACCTCACGTGGTCAACCATCTCAGATAGCAATTACATATACAAACTACAGTGTTGCGTTTATGTTATTAACGTACGGAATCATAGGCGTTTTAGCATTTATAGGTGCATACCGATCAATAAAGTCGGAGCGTGCAACCCCTCTTATTTTCTTCGCGATTACAACATTTGTTATTATGAATATTATATCGCTACCGCTCACGTACGATACTTACAGATTCTTAGTATATTTGTACATTCCCGTAGCAATCTTTGCGGGCTATTATATCTCTCAAGCACTTTTAGAATTACAAAAGCGAAGGCTTTCGTCTCAAACGGTTGTTATAAAAGCTTCCGTTGTTACTGTTGCTCTTATATGTGCTCTGCCAACGTCATTTATTATGATCGCCTTTTATAGTGGGCACTCATATCTTCACATACCCAACGATGAGCTTAAGGCGATGGACTGGATAAGATCCAACACGCATAAAGATGCCATATTTCTTGAAGAGCCTTCAACTTTTGCGAAAATTCCAGTTGCAACCGGAAGAAGGCTAGCATTTGCGGGGGGCTTGTATACAACGCAGTATCACGGAATTGACAAATACGCGCAAATAAACTTCATACTTAACGAGCGCAATCCGGTGAATCTAAGTTCTGAACTGAGAGCACTAAATGTGTCGTATGTCTTTATAGGACATGATGAACGGTCTTATCACATAAGCTCCACCATCACCGATGGCAATTATTTCGAAAAAGTATACGATGAAAACATGATAAGAATATACAACGTAAAATAATTTGTACAATTTAATGCTAGCAACGCACCTGTAAATAATATTATAAGGGAGCAAAAAGCTAAATGAGAGTAATTACCTACGATGTTGTACTCGATCAT
>CAZKZX010000128.1:0-5414 GCA_964557335.1 uncultured Methanomicrobia archaeon
GGTACGGTTGTATCGCCCGCACGGGGCTTGAGACTCCACCAGGCAGTCGTTGTAGTGCCTCCTCAAACAGCTTTTTCGATGTTTCGGTATTCATACAATCATCTCAAATATATGGCAACCTCGTTGATATGTCCTTTGCGAAGTAGGTGATGATCATATCCGCTCCTGCTCGCTTGATTGAAAGGAGGGCTTCATAAATTGCGCTATCGTCAAGATATCGCGAATTGATGGCTGACATAAGCATGGCATACTCCCCACTTACGTTGTATGCCGCTACGGGGACGCCAAACGACGTCTTTACCCGATAAATGACATCGAGATACGGCAGTGCCGGCTTTACCATAACGATATCCGCCCCTTCTTCGAGGTCGAGAGCAACTTCCCGCAGGGCCTCATCCGCGTTTGCAGGGTCCATCTGGTGCGTCGATCGGTCGCCAAATTTGTACGTTGATTGGACAGCCTCTCTAAAAGGACCATAGAACTTCGAGTTATACTTTGCCGAGTAGGACATTATCGGGAGGTGATTGAAGCCATTATCATCGAGCGTTGTTCTGATGGCTCCCACCATGGTATCTATCATCCCAGACGGGGCAACCATATCCACGCCGGCGTTGGCATACGACAATGCGATTCTCTGCAACATCTTTAGCGTCGAATCGACTACTATGTGACCGGCGTCATCGACTACGCCACAGTGTCCGTGGGAGGTATACTCACACAGGCAGACATCGGCAATAATCACAAGACGTGGTATCTGCCGCTTCATGTCTCTTATCGAATCTTGTACGACACCAGCTAACGCGGAATTTCCTGTCTCGTCTTTAAAAGACGGTACCCCAAAAAGCATAACGGCCGGAACCCCCAAATCTGCCACTTCGGCAGCTTCGGAGACTGCGGTTTCAACCGTGTGCCTGAAAAGCCCGGGCAACGACGTAATTTCTGCAGGGGATTGTATTGTCTCATCGACGATGATGGGATAGATAAGGTCGCTGCTGTCTAGCCGCGTCTCGCGGATCATCTCTGCAACGCCCCGTCTCCTCAGTCTCATGGGCCGTTTCGTCACTCAATCACCCTGAAGTTTGAATAATTTTGACGCTGAAAGCAGCAGGTCCTCGTCGTCGTTAATCGCTGCGTCTTTTATCGATTCAGTAATTTCGAAGAGCATCTTTTTGATAATTGAATTGGTGAGGTCGTTTAAAACATCATCGTGCGTCACGTCGCCATTCCCATTTTTTATCCTGCTTAACGCTTTTTCCAATTCTCGACGTCGAATAGTCTCGGCATTTTTGTAAATATCCGAAATAAGCCGTTCTACGCGCTGTTTCTTGTACTGCTCCTCTAAAAGTTTAAGCTCCTCGTTGATAATCGCGTGGACTTTTCCTACCTCAGATTTTCGCCTTTTCAGATTTTGTTCGCTGATCTGCCTCAAGTCATCGATGTTTTGTAACTCTACGTGTGGAATGCGGCTCACTGACTCCTCGACATCTCGCGGATTTGCGATGTCAACGATCAAAAGCTTTGCATCCTGCCGCTCTAGCATAGCGCTCTGTATTTGATCGTAGGTGAGCACATAGTGAGGAGACGCGGTGGCGCTTATCACCACATCGGCCTGTTTTAAGTACTCTCCTATTTCATCAAATCGCACCGCATGTCCGTTTAGCTGTTTTGCTAACGTCTGTGCTCTCCTGAATGTTCTGTTCGAAACAAAGATGGTGTTCAACTTCCTTTCTGCGAGTGCCATAGCGACAAGTGTGCCCAGTTCACCGGCACCTATCGTCAGGATGGACTTGCCATCAAGCGTTCCGAGGATGTTCTCTACCAGATCGACAGCCGCTGATCCGATTGAGACTGACCCGCGGTTTATTTGAGTCTCAGTTCTCACTCGTTTTCCCACATTAATTGCCTTCGATATGGCTATGTTAAGCGCGCTTCCTACTGAATCAGCTTTTCTGCTTATGTCGAGGGCTTCTCTCAGCTGTCCTAAAATCTGGTCCTCGCCGACAATCATGGATTCGAGTCCAGACGCAAGTCTTAGCAAATGTTTTAGCGTATCGTGAAGGCCATACTGTCCGATTAAATGGGGAGAGATATTCGGAAAGACGGCGTCTATTAACGCGTTACAATCAAAATGAGCGTCTACCGCGAGAAAAACCTCAATCCTGTTGCAGGTTTGTAAGATTACGCATTCATTCACCCCGTTGAGCGCGCGAATAGACTGTAGCGTGTCATGGACGTCGTTTATCCGGGCGCATTCTAGATCGTTCAGGCCCGCCCATTTATGCGTAACGAGTATGCTTACTATCTCATCCATGTAGTTGAGGCCTCTATCCATTCACTGTGTTTTTTAAGTGCTCACACAGGGCACATCTTTGACTACGGTCCCCCGTCTTCATGGTATCGATAGGATAGACGCCAGAGCTTCTTCATCGCTGACGACTGGGCGGCGTCTGCGTGCCCTTCCAGTGCTGATTTTTGGTCTTCCCACCGTGGAGCGCATTTCATCTTTAACATAACATAGGGGCGAAATCGTCCATCATCTTTTCAATCCGCAACCTTAACAATCGTGCTGAAGCGGGGCTCTTCCCCATAGTCGAAATACCTATTGTGAAACCGTCTTTCACAATAATAGAGGGGGTGATTACCTCCCCGATAAGATCAACTTGATTGACCAGCACGTGCCTTGTTTTCGCATAGTCCGCTATATATGCGTTCAATTTGCGATTGCTGGTAGCTGGGATGACAAGAAACGCGTCGGTGCAGTATCGCCCAAAATCTGTTAAATCATCTTCAATTATCGCTATTCGTCCCTCATTCGCCATCCTCTTTAATCCCGGGGTGAACGTCTTGCTTACCACTTTTGTCTTGGAGTACTTACAAAAAACTTTAGCCTTTCGTTCACCGACTTGGCCGCCGCCGAATATAACCACTTCTTTATCACACAAATCGATGAAAAGTGGCATGTGAGTCATGCGTTTATCATGTTAGGAGCACCTTTACTTATAGCTGTTGTGGAGAGAAAAGTACGTCCGTACGTAACTGTCAATTGAATTGCTGCCGGTAGCTACGAGTTTAAGGTGGAGCCCCTTACAGACGTTGCCCGCGTGAGCAATCCTCGTTGACCGCAGCAGCCGACATACTCTGTCTGGTTAGCGATCAGTTTTTACTCTCCCGCCAAAATGGGGGTTGGTCAGTCAGTCAGAGAGGGCGATGACTGTATAATACAGCACTGCTATAGACCTATCATGATGAACGCCCTCCCAGAAGACATTCTTCGTTTTTATCCTGACAGCACTATTACAGACCTGTACCCGCCGCAAGTTGATGCCATAGAGAGAGGTCTTCTCGAAGGCAAGAACATGGTCATAGCCACTCCCACAGCATCAGGCAAGACGTTGTTGGCAGAGTTTGCGATGCTCAAATCTATCAGCCACGGCGGCAAATGCCTCTACATCGTACCGCTAAAAGCGCTAGCCGCAGAGAAGTTCGATGACTTCTCAAAGTTTTCACGGTGTGGACTGAACATCGGCATCTCAACAGGCGACTATGACGTGAAGGATGAACGGCTCGGATACAGTGATATAATAATAGCAACCTCTGAAAAGGCAGATTCACTTCTGAGAAATCGGGTCGGATGGATGGAAGAGCTGACCGTTGTTGTGGCGGATGAGGTGCACCTCCTCGACTCGGCCGACCGGGGCCCAACGCTCGAAGTGACGCTCACCAAGCTGAGGGGAGTTAATCCTCGTGCCCAAGTCTTAGCCCTTAGTGCCACCGTCTCTAACGCCGATGAGATGGCAGGGTGGCTCAACGCCGAGATGACGCTCAGCAACTGGCGCCCGGTAAGCCTTCACGAAGGCATATATCTCCCCGAGACAGGGACTATCGAGTTTGTGGAGAACAACAACGGATCGATAGAACTGGTCAAAAAGGAGGTCTATGCGGGCAAACTTGATCCACCAGTCGCACTCGCACTTGATACGCTCAAAGAGGGTGGGCAGTGCTTAATCTTCGTCAATACGAGGAGGGGTGCCGAGGGTCTTGCAAAGAAAATCGCTGCCACGGTCAAGTCAAAATACACGTATACACTCGATGATCTCGCTGCTCAGATTTCAGACGAGACCAGCCTTGCTGAAAAGCTCTCATACTGCGTCAAATACGGTGTTGCCTTCCACCACGCGGGGCTTTCGAGCGCTCACAGGAAACTGATCGAAGCAAGTTTCAGGGCGGGCGTGATAAAGGTTATCGTGTGCACTCCGACGCTTGCTGCAGGGCTTAACCTGCCGGCGCGGAGGGTGGTCATAAAGGATTACAAGCGCTACGATGCGAACTATGGCATGCTGAACATCCCGGTGCTTGAGTATAAACAAATGGCGGGGCGTGCAGGGAGGCCGGGGCTCGACCCGTATGGCGAAGCGGTGCTCATCGCGAAATCACGGTGGGAGTATGAAGGGCTCATTGAAAATTACATTTTGAACGACACCGAAGATGTCACCTCAAAGCTCGGTACAGAGAGTGCCTTGCGCACGCATGTTCTCTCTACTATTGCAAGCGGGTTTGCACGCACACGGCAACGGCTTGAGGAGTTTTTCGATGCAACCTTTTTTGGCTATCAACGACGTAATGAACGCAATTTCTTGGGATACATAATTGATAGAGTTCTCGCGTTTCTCGAAAACGAAGAGATGATAACTGAGGATGGCGATCGTGTGACGGCTACCAGTCTTGGACACCTCGTATCAAAGTTGTACATTGATCCCCTCTCTGCTGCGAAGATTATCAAAGGATTACGGAGTGCAGAGAACGTGACGCCGGTATCGCTTCTTCACCTCATTTGTTCGACTCCTGACGTGAAGCGGTTGTACATGAGAAGTAAAGATTATCCGGTTGTCACTCACTTTTTGAATGAGCACTTTGACGAGTTCATCGGCGGTGTTCCTGACCGGTTCAGAGACATCGATTATGACTGGTTCCTCTCAGAAGTGAAGACGGCGATGATCGTTTACGATTGGATTGAAGAGGTGAGTGAAAAAGCCGTCACGGACAAGTATGATATAGGGCCCGGCGATGTGCGAAACCTCCTTGACACCGTTGAGTGGGTGAGTCACGCCCTCTCGGAGCTCTCTTCGCACCTGAAATTACACAACGGAAGGCAATCGCGTGAGCTTGTGGCGAGGGTTCAAAACGGCGTTAAGCACGAACTCCTTGACCTCGTGCACCTCAGGAACATAGGGAGGATACGGGGGAGGAGGCTCTATGATGGTGGGTTTACGAGCAGGAAGGCCCTTAAAAAGGGAAGTTTTGAAGCTGTTGCGGCGCTTGTGGGCCCTACGATCGCTGCAGACATATTCGAGCAGCTCGGTGTCACGGTTGACGCTGAGCTGCTCACCGTTGATGAAAACTCTCAGCCTCCGATC
>CAZKZX010000129.1:0-5305 GCA_964557335.1 uncultured Methanomicrobia archaeon
GACGAGGACTGCCAATATAAGGATCCCTACTATGATACCATAACTAACAACATTAAAGTAGTAAGATACTATCCCCCCCGCTATACCAAAGAGCGATGCCGTTATGGTTTTTTTAATGCCTTCTACGTGTTGTAGTATCTTTTCGTCCTCACGCTTCTCTTCAGGTTGCTTTTCAGGCTTCTTTTTAGACTTTTCAGGTTTTGCCATAGTTCCACTTCAATTAGACTTTGGATTATTTATACCTTTTATTGTTCGTGTTTTCTATACTTTCTTTTGCTTAAATCTGAGCATTGATTTTTTTTATCCGCCTACCACTTATCAATACACGTCACATTCGCCGTACACGCCGTACAGAAGAACAGAATAGACCGAGGGCTGTCATAGAGGCACTTTTTAAATATCGGTTATTTTTGAAGCAAGGAAAGTGTGTGCATATGGTCGGTAGCACCTTTTTCACAAGAATTTAATAAATTGCTGACATGATTACTCCATGAAATGAAAGAAGAAATGACAAGCGTAGATATAGCCGCGGTTATAAAGGAGCTTAACTCTCTCGAGGGCGCAAAACTCGAGAAAGCCTATCAACATTCAAAAACTGAGATCAGGCTGAAGCTTAGTGCGAAGAATGGAAAGAAAGATCTTCTTCTACAAGCGGGTCGAAGGATACATCTTACTCAAAACCCAAGCAAAGCTCCCACAATACCTCCAAGCTTTCCGATGTTGCTTAGAAAGCACCTTAGAGGAGCCCGGATCCTTAAATTAGAGCAACACAACTTTGACAGGATAGTTGCCATTGAGTTTGAACGTGGAGATACTAAAAACTTTTTAATTTGTGAATTTTTTGCGAAAGGAAATATCGTGCTTACTGACAATGACAAGAATGTAATTATGCCATTAAGAACGACCAAAACGCAAACTCGTGGTGTTTTGAGAGGCATACACTACCAATATCCCATGCCACAATTTAATCCCACTGATATAGCTTTTGAAGAATTCAACAACATTATGCGGTTCTTATCACGCGACGTCGTAAGGACGCTTGCTACGAAATTCAATATGGGCGGTACCTATGCTGAAGAAACTTGTTTGAGAGCTGGAGTTGAAAAGAATGCCAGTGAATTAAGTGAGATAGAAATAATAACGCTCTATAAAGCGTTGAAAGAGGTTTTTGAACCCATATTATCAGGCATCTTAAAACCGCATACTGTACTGGATGAGTCCGGACCAATAGACGTACTTCCGTTTGAGCTGAGGTCGTACGATAGATACGACAAGATCTATTATGAAACCTTCAATGAAGCACTTGATGCGTACTTCCAATCAGACACAGGGGAGAAAACGGTCACTTCACCTGAACTAAGCCAACTTACGCGCATACTTGACCAGCAAAAAAAAGCAATCGAACGCTTCCAAGAAAAAGAGCTTGACTTTCGATCAAAGGGAGAATTAATTTATTCAGAATACTCAGATATCGATGCTTTCATAGCTGCCTTACGAACGGCGAGAGAGACAAAAAGTTGGGATGAAATCTCAAATGAGCTCAGTAAAATTTCTTTTGTCACAAAAATTGATCACCGCTCAAGTACAATTACAATGAACATAAGAGGTACGAGTATTGAAATAAATATCAATTACAGTATAGAACAAAATGCCCAAAATTACTACGAAAAGGCAAAGATATCTAAAGAGAAAAGGGAAGGAGCCGAGGTAGCCTTACAAAACACACTAAAAAAAATCGATGACGTGAGTGGGGCAAGAGAAGTTAAAAGTAAATCAGAAAGAGGATACCAAAAGAAGAGAAAAGTTCGATGGTACGAACGATTTCGATGGTTCATCTCGTCGGATGCGTTCTTAGTGATCGGTGGTAGAGACGCAGACACAAATGAAGAGATAGTAAAAAAATATATGGAGCCGCGAGATCTAGCCTTCCACGCCCAAATACACGGAGCGCCAATAGTAATCATAAAATCGGAGGGGAGGGACATCCCAGAAACAACTTTGCGAGAGGCTGCCCAATTTTCCATTGCCTATTCAAACGTATGGAAAGAGGGATCGCATTCAGGTGATTGCTATTGGATCTATCCGAATCAGGTTTCAAAGACCCCTGCGCCAGGGGAATATTTAACACGAGGGGCTTTTGTAATTCGAGGAGAGAGGCATTACATGGAAGCGTCTGCCCAAATCGCTATTGGAGTTGATGACGAAAAGGTGGTTGGTGGTCCTGTCGAAGCTATTTCAACAAGCGCCAAATACTTCGTCGTGCTTGAACCTGGGAAATACAATCAAAATGATATATCAAAACGTGTTGCTCGGGAGCTATTTGAGATGTCTACTGCAAAAGATAAAAAAAGCTTGAAGCTGTTTCTTACTATTGATTACGTAGCTAAGTTCGTGCCTCCCGGAACTTCAGACATAGTGACGTAGAGACGGTGTTGGTAAGTAGTGGAAGGTTACAAAAATCAATGGCGAATAGGGGCAGCCGAACTGACACGGTATATTATTCGCTGATTTGCAAACACACTATCGAGCTGCGGGAGATAAACATATAAGACATTGATGTATACAATTTATAAGTAAATACTGCTGAATCTGTTCCAAATAGAGCACTTACGTTCGGAAATGACTGTTTGGAATTAAGTGCAGTATAATTATTAGTTTCATCAATATCGATGAATGATGAAAGGGTATGTCGAAAATGATGCCGGCAGAAACTAACCCCTGAAAGAGGTATTAACACATGGCTAAACCACTATTTGTAAAATTTGACGTTCCAGATGAACTTGAAAACGTTGCGCTCGAAGCCCTTGAGACCGCACGAGATACAGGAAAAATAAAAAAGGGCACGAATGAAGCTACAAAAGCAATAGAACGGGGCATTGCTCAACTCGTATTCATTGGATCAGATGTACAGCCTGAAGAGATCGTAGCGCATATTCCTCCTCTCTGCGATGAGAAAGGAATTCCTTACATATACATAAAGAAGCAGAATGATCTCGGAGCAGCCGCAGGTCTTGACGTGGGCTCCGCCGCCGTGGCAATTGTTGATGCAGGGAAGAGTAAAGCTGCAATGGAAGAGCTTATAAAGAAGCTCCAAGCAATTAGGTAGCGAACATTTTATCAGTGACAGAGTTGATTGGAAATTAATCGTGGAGTATAGTTATACATGGTAGATGACAAAGAGGTAACACCGGCAGAAGTAATCGAGATCGTTGGAAACACTGGAATGCACGGGGAGGCAACGCAAGTCAAATGCAGAATCCTTGAAGGGTCAAATAAAGGCAGAATTATCACAAGAAACTGCATCGGGCCCATTCAGATCGGAGATATTTTAATGCTTCTGGAGACAGCTCACGAAGCTAAAAAGCTGATGACTCGGTGACGTCGATGGAACGAAAAAAATGTTCATTTTGCGGTGAATTGATAGAACTTGGCACCGGAAAGATGTATATAAAACGTGACGGGACGATTTTCTATTTTTGCTCATCAAAATGTGAACACAACCATATGCTAGGTCGCATCCCGCGGCGGGTTGCGTGGACGGAGCAAGGGAGACTTGCAAGGAAGAAAACACAAAAGGTTACCCGGTAATGTCTGAAGATCGCATAGAACGCACGTTTATCTTAATAAAACCGGATGGCGTTCAGAGAGGACTAATAGGCGAAATAATTGCCAGAGTCGAAAGAAAAGGACTTGCGATAACAGCGCTTAAACTCATAAATGTAGACCTTGAGACTGCTAAGCAGCATTATATAGAGCACCGAGACAAATCATTTTACGAACATCTCGTTTACTATATAACGTCAGGCCCCGTTGTTGCCATGGCAGTAGAGGGATTTAACGCCGTAAGATCCGTTCGCCAACTCGTTGGAACTGCGAATCCGGTAGAAGCTATGCCGGGAAGTATACGTGCAGATTTCTGTCTTGAAACTGTGAGAAATTTGGTTCACGCCGCTGACTCCCTAGAAGCGGCAGAGCGCGAACTCATGCTTTTTTTCAGTGCCGCGGATTATGTAAGCTATGTACGAACGAATGCAGTGTCGCGGATTATATAAGCTGTGTACGAACGAATGAAGGCAAAATATAAGAGCTAAGGAACACTACCAAGCCAATGGCATTGACACTTTTTTTATGAATGATCTTGATAAGGGAGAGATATACCTATTAAATGCCAAAAATTACTATAGATCAAGAGAAGTGTAATGGAAGTGGTAAATGCACGAGGATATGTCCTAAAGGACCGAGGATCTATGGCACTGTCAAAGTTAATGGCAAGCGCAAATGCGTCGTTAAGGATCCGCGCTTTTGTCTAGGCTGCACAACATGTATAGGGAGCTGTCCTACTGGCGCAATTAAAATCGATTTTCGCGGGCGTTGAATCCCAAACGTTACCGATGATTGCACTTATCGATAAAATTCAAGAACAGCTCACTTCCTTTCTCTGAGTGAGCGACTTCTGGGTGCCACTGCACCCCAAAGATGGGTTTTGAAGGGTGCTTCATCGCCTCGATTTCACAAATATCCGACCGAGCTAACGTTTTAAACCCTTTTGGCGCCAATTTCACCTCGTCAGCATGCGACGCCCAAGTCTTAATTTTGGGCCCTAATCCTTTCAAAACGTCATCCTCTTCAAGGATATCAACGTAAACATCAGCGTACCCGCCATACGTGCCCCTTGCTACGACACCGCCATACGCCTTAGCTATAAGCTGATGACCGAGGCAAATACCGAGGATGGGAACGTCGCTCTCGAGAGCATACTGTTCGCAGTTTCCTATTCGATCCATCGACGGACCACCGCTCATCACAAGACCATCGGGCTCCTTGTTGATTAATTCTCTCATCGTAAGAGTATTGTTAACTAACTCGCAATTTACATCAAGATCCCTCAGAGCGCGCACTATCAAATGTGCGAACTGACCATAATTATTTATCACTAGAATAGTGGTCAAAAATCCTCCGGAGTGATGGTATGCTGCGTTCACTAGGTCAACTTATTTTTAACTTTACTGTCAACTCGCCACGTAGTCCCATGAGAGTAGCTCCATCTCTCAATAATGATATCGTCACACTTATCCATTAGCATTCCGATATTTGTGCCAACCTCGTTGGGGCTTAAACCGAGATCACGGGCTATGGACTTAGACTTAAAAAAATGTTTTCCCTTGACAATGCCTTTTTTCAGATAATCCATAATCTTTTTCTGGCTGTCATTTGGGTTAGGCATTTGCTTCCTCGATTATATCTCCCTTATTTTCATATATAGGCTTTACTATAAAGTCCTAAAGATGCTGTGACGCTCTACTAG
>CAZKZX010000130.1:0-5299 GCA_964557335.1 uncultured Methanomicrobia archaeon
TAGTTGGAAGCAGGCATAATTCAATCGATCATATGATTACTGCCATAGATCACGGATTTGGGTATGCTGTGGTGGGAGCACCGCTCGTCGTGGCTGACGGACTTATCAGCGATCATTATCATGAGCTCCAAATCAATAAAAAACGTTTCAAAACAGTCAAAGTTGCAGGTGCAATAGTCGCTGCGCAAAGTATGATCGTAATGTCTCATTTCAAAGGGCACTCCACTGTAGGATTCGGCGGTGCTATCAAGAACTTAGCTATGGGATGTGCCCCTCGGTCCGGAAAAATGGATCAACATAGAAGTATGCAGCCCATTATTAACGTAGAAGCTTGTTCTCGATGTGGCGTCTGTGTAGAAGTGTGCCCCCTGGCAGCTATTACACACGTTGAAATTGGACCAGTAATCAATATGAATTGTGTGTTAGCTGCGGTGAATGCATATATCTTCTTGTTCTACCACTTCAATGGGGTTTGACTGGGATCGCGACCTGCCGCGTTTCATGGAGGGCTTGACAGAATATGCGTATGGCGCAGTTTTGGGAAAACAGGGGTGTGTAGGATATCTCAACTTTCTGCTACAAATTACTCCCGATTGTGACTGCGTTGCGTGGAGCGATTCGTCAATAGGCCAGACGTCGGTATCCTTGCAGCAACAGATCCTGTAGCGATTGATACCGCAAGTTTAGACTTAGTCAACCAACAAACAGGAATAGAAGGTACAAGATTGGCTCGTAACTTGCTGCCAGGAGAAGACAAATTTAAAGGTGTATGGAAAGAGACAAATGGTGGGATACAACTCACATATGGAGAGGAGATTGGGCTTGGCAGTAGCAAGTATACGCTCGTCGAGGTATGATACTTCGATCCTTGAATCCCGCTATCAAGTCATCTATCACAAGTCGTATTAAGCGATTCTCTCTTAAGTTGTTGAAAGCGAATATAGTGGATAAACCTAACATTGACTAAACTATCCGCTTACATCCCTATAAAGTCGTTTAGTGTTATTGCCTTTATTCAACAGTAGAACTCTTTATTAAATACGCTTATAACGTTATCAATTACTTGGGCGTCAGCATGCATCTTGCAGATGATCACCACTGTACTTTGAAGTTGCACCTCAATCTTCTCAAGTGCTTTAATATTTTAGGCTTCAGACTGAGACAAAAAAGTGTAAACGCACATACATCATTGTGATACAAACGCGACACGTGTTTTTAGAACTGTTTACCTAGGCAGCACAAAGTTTATAATTTCTATTGCTACTTTCAAAATGAAAGAAATATAATGACGATATCAACTTTATTTATTATCATTTTAGGTTTTGCACCTGGTATTTTTTGGGTGTGGTATTTTTACCGAGAAGATAAATGGGAACCAGAACCAAAAAAAATGATTGCCAAAGTGTTTTTATATGGCATTATCGTATCTCTTCCAGTACTGTTACTCGAAGCGCCATTCATTTTTTCTGAGTTGCTATTGGCAATTATAGCGGCCCCAATTATTGAAGAAGTGTTCAAGTTCTTTACCGTTCGATACTCCGTCTATAAAAACAGAGAATTTAGCGAACCTCTTGATGGAATTATATACGCTACTGCTGCAGCTCTCGGATTCGCTTCTATTGAAAACACATTTTATCTCTTTTCATTTCTGAATGAAGGAGTTGTTGCTCTTACTGCTTTTTTTATTGTACGTGCTTTGTTATCAGTACCTGGACATGCTCTTTTTTCAAGTATGTGGGGCTATGCATTAGGAGTAGCAAAATATCTTCCGGAAAGTAGAAAGGGTCATATTATTCTGAGTGGGTTAGTAACTGCTATATTCTTTCACTCACTCTACAACTTTTTGCTTAGCGGTTACTTACTTATTGGGGCTATTGGAATGCTCATATTTATTCCACTACTGTGGAAGTTGGTACATAACAGAATCAGAGATCTAATAAATAAACCTCCATACGTATCGGATCAACAAGAAGGGAGGGATGCACAATAAACGAGGGAGGGATGCACATCAAACGAAGCTGTGACTGTGATAAATCAAACAATAAACTTTATTGATGTTATACGTCGAGTTGCTCGGGATAACATTTAGTCCTTTAAGCGTTATTGAAGATTAAATGGGTTAATAGAGTCTATTAAGGATATTCTAATGTTTGCTGAATATCGTGCTGAATGCGGACTATAATCGGCTGACCATCTCCATTTAGTTAGTACAACAATCGTGCAGATATTATTAGTCAACTAGTTGTATTAGACCCGCTTAGGAGATATCTACGCAGAAGCTTGACACAAAGTTCCTCAGGCCCTAATCTAGTTTTTTCTTTCCTACAACATTACTCCTCATTTGTTATTGCAAGATGTTGAGAATCACCGTAATGCAAACTCCTGTGATAGAAATTAATAGCCTCTACACATACAAAGGGAAAGCACTCAGACGTTATTAGAAAAGGGTACCGACAAGGCCCCAACTGCTATAACAAACCATGCTGCACTCATGATATGCCTGAACCTAATAAAACTAAATTATCTAAATGCATAATGCTGAAAAGCTGTTTTCTATGATATGTCGAGATCTGATTTTTTATTCTCGAGTTCATTTTAATAACCAATTTCGGATTGCAACACAAAAATTGTAAATTATTTTGCATTAAAAGCACTGTTGAAGCAATTGAGCGTAGCGGGGAGTAGGTGCTAAGAGTGAAAGATATTGTGTTGGTATTTGGTAATGTTGACAGTGGTCTAACTAGAGAGATGGCAATCTTATTTCGCAAAAATATTTAAGGCCATACGTCTCGGAGTAACAGAACGACTTGAGCGCTAAGAGGAACTAATTAAACGTAGGGCTGCTCTTAGACAGATGATAACCGGCAAGACCACCAATTATAATGCAGGTGAGAGTGACAAGTCCTCGTTCGGCATATTTAATGATGGCAGTCGGCTGTATTTGCGCTTCAAGCAGTTCAATTATCGTCGCACACGCAATCAGACCCACACTCATACCCATTATTGCTCCGATATAGTCTTTATTAGGCAATTTAAAAAATTTATAAGAAGGCGTAACATCAAACTTCGTCCCACAATTTGGATACAATTCCGCATCAGTATCCGCAGAACCTTCGCAGTGCCATCAAAATTTGACCTTCGCGAGAAATAGTCTTGGCATAACAATGAAAAGTTTGCCCTATCGACTTTTATAATTTTTTCGGTTTCGACTGTTAGAAAGTTGAATCTCTTCATTTATGTAGCACTATTCTTAATTTTAAATGTAAGCACGGAGTTCGACCCTTAAGTTTTTGTATGTTGATATAGAAAAGAACAATAAGGTGATACTGACCTAGGAGATCACTTAACTGCCATACGCGAAAAATCCTTATAAAAAGAAAAGATTAAAATATTCTCGCCTTTTAGATCTGTGTATAAAATTTCTGACTTTATCAAACTTGAAGACAAATCGTTAGCAGGTGAAAAAAGTTGATTGGACGAAAGAAAGAGCTGGAACGCGGACTAGCGGTGTACGCTGTTTCGATGTCGATACTAATTATGCTCTCTCTCACAACTATGCCTGCCGCTTCAGCAAACCAGACACCTGTCAATCAAGCATATTCTTGGAATTGGTGTGGGTACGTAGCTACTGGATCTAAACCGTTCACTGAAGTTTGTGCGACTTGGATCGTACCGTCAGTTTCGTCAAATATTGTACCGGCTCATTCTGCCACGTGGATCGGAATTGGAGGGTTTCCTTTCCCTACTACTATGATCCAAGCTGGAACAGGACAGTTTGTTACGCTTACTGGGCCTAAGTATTTCGCTTGGTACGAAGTCATCCCTGCCCCCTACGTCTTTGTAAGTGATGTTTTTCCAGGTGATACTATAACAATGGCCATTTCTAAAATGAGTGATAAGTCATACATCTGGCATATAACAATGACGATAAACCCCAAGGAGGGCCCCAGAAAGACTTTTGACAATTATGCTTACTTTGGCTTTACGGACGTAAATAAATATACTGCAGAGTTTATTGTTGAAAGGCCCTCTGGTATCTTACAAACACCGATACTCGCGAACTTTAGCACTGTGGCATTTACTCACTGCATCGCAAATCAGGCTGGGCTAAGTGAATTAACGACTATTCCGGTCAACATGACAAGTACTGGACTCCCACCGCCATTTGGAAGGACTCTAGCCTCACCAGGTTTGCTCTCTGATGATAGCTTCACTATAACGTATGCTGCTTCACTATAATGAATATTCTCGAGTGAGTAGATAGAAAACCGAAAGCTCTGACTATCATGGCCTAATTTTTTCTATCATAATATCTGATATTCTGTCCTCACAAGACGATTTCAACAAACTCTTGCAGCCTTATAACAAAAATTTTCTTGCGATAATTGCTAGTAAAACTAGAAAAGCAAAAGTAAAAGCGAGGGATTCTGAATATAGAATTTTGCGCTATTACGGAGCATTCCTTTTGCGTCTCAAGATTATTATGACACTTATCAACATTTTTATATACTATGTAAATAAATGCAATATAAACCAAGAAGGCGAAAAAAATGGATTTTGTTCAAATATTTATAGATGCTATGAGCGTTATATTCTCGCCATATTTTATTCCATACCTAAGTTTAGGGTCGGTTCTCGACGCGTTATTTAGTATCGCTCATAGCGCCTGATAGGAGCCAACAACGCGACAATATTTTAAATAACATTAAAGTTGCTATTTATCAATAGCCGTATGCATTTTAATTTCGCCAATTTTAGTCTGATGTTCGAATTAATTAAAAGATGTAACGTATAGTTAATTTAGCAACTTTGTTTTTTGAAAGTAGTTTAATTAACAGATCTGGTTTAAGATCTTTGGTGAGTTTTATAGCAATTTTTTGAAAAGTTTTTGCTTAACAATTGGCAGCTAATGTAGATTTCCTTGAGTTCAGTTTAACATTGACTATTGTTATTCGCAAAGAAACACTTTTTTCTAAAATAAAGGTTATCACTAATGTGACAAAAAATATGCTGAAATATAGCATTCGTTTAATTACTGATGTTTAAAATGTTAGCGTAGAAAAAAATATTATTACTTATCTGAAAGATTTTTTTTATGCAACAGCTATGTTATAAAAAAGACTCGAATCCATAAGGTTCAAAAAAAGAGATACAAAAAATTTTATAAAATATTCTTTGTAGGGTGCGTAAAGAAAAATTGTTCCCTCCTACACTTTTTATCTGAGTTCTCTTACAAGATAAGTTTCTTTCTAGAATGGATCATAATCCCACTTTGGAGAATTATTCTCGTCTTTATTTA
>CAZKZX010000131.1:0-5225 GCA_964557335.1 uncultured Methanomicrobia archaeon
GGGGTACAACCCGACAGACCCAGATTACAAAACCACCCGGGAACTGATTCACACCGTCTGTGAAGTATCCGCGAAGGGTGGCAACTTGCTCCTCAATGTAAGCCCGATGGGAAACGGTAAGCTCCCAGATGAACAGATCGAGAGACTAGAGGCAATTGGAACGTGGATGGCCAAGAACAGAGAGAGCAGTGTGGGCACTGTCCCAGGGCTCGAACCGTGGCAGTTTTACGGCCCTTCGACCAGAAAAGGGAATACGGTATATCTGCACCTACTGATGAAACCATATGATACCGTTTCGATCAAAGGCATTCCCGTTAACATGGTTAAATCGGTGCGGGCATTGAGCACAGATGAAGAATTACTGTATAAAAAACGCGTCCCAGTCGTAGACATGCTTATAGAAAGCCCCAACCCGGTTGGTGAGCTCATAGTAAGCATACCCGATCGCGTAGTTGACCCATATGCGACTATCATTGCGATTGAATTTGCTGAGATGTCATGAACGTCAGAGACCGTACGTCCCGCGCCGATTCGCACGAGTGAACCTTCGATGAGCGTTCGGCTACAGTATGATCGTTGGATTATATAAACTCTCGAGCGTAGCTACCGAACGATCAACTGTGTTGATGCGAAAAGCAAAAGCTTCCCTTACACTGGCATTATTAAACCGGTAGCCGACACCACATCAAAAATTTTAAACTCGGCAAGTGTGCCGCCAGGGTCATACGTAAAATCTACCCGCCGATGTATTTCATCATTTTCACTTTATGTGCTTCAAGCAGATGCTCCCATGCACACCATACGTGGTGAGGAAAGAAGGATGTGAGGAGGATTTTTTAAGGTCAAACATTCGTTTCTCTTCTCTCTAAATCTCATAGAATGTGGCGCTGTCCTATAAGTCTTATGACGAACCAGATTAGCACTGTATAAAGTCGCAAGCGTTTGACGAATGTGAACTCTTAATTCGGGGTTTAACACCCCTATGTTTAAAGTGAACTCTTTAATGAGCGCTCTGAGACCATTATCGTTACGTCTGCCCTGTGCGAACTGGCACTGTAGGAAATGCGTGTCGGCACGCTTGTTGCCGCTGGGCGGAGCACTTGGTTAACAGCGTTTGTTAAACGCTCCGCACATTTTGTGCAGTCTGGAACATTAAACGTATTTATACATCCAAAGTGAAGTCCATAATAGCAAGCGGTATTTTTTGTTGCCATAATCCTTCAACCTCCTCTAGTAAGCCCATCGCGTAGTAGGTTCTTAAGCCTGCGTGGCACTGATCTCGTGTGCAAAAGTGTTACAACAAGTTTGTTTCCGGATATGTGACAACATTTTTGTGTCACACCAACGCTGCTGAAAGGAAAGAATTTGGACGTGTCTGTGCCGGCAGAAACACTCGGAGGTGTAAGGACAGCAGTGTGACAGCAATAATGTCCACCCTGGCTTTTTGCGGAGGGGGGATAGTAGAGCACTCATGAGAGACGTGGAATATTATTGTCCTTGCACTGAAGCAAATTAATACAAGAAATAGCAATAGGTTTAACGTAGAGAGGTTAGTTTTGCATATCAAAGGCCTAACGCATGTTACTAGTGAAAACGCGGTACCTATACGAATTACTATTTTTATAGCTATCTACATTTGAAGAAGATAAAATGAAACACCCAGCAATCATCCTGCGTAAAAACCAGCGGGTGTGATCTGCTGTCGACTCCTAGATCTTTGAGGCATACATCATTATGAGCCTCCAAACAAGCTTTCGAAAACCTCCACAGCAGTAAATCTGCGACTTAAAACACAAAAGATAAAAAGGAGATAACCATAAGCAAGAAAGGTCAACGATGCAATTAATTTTCGACAATCACGGCAATCCTCGACTAACACGTCTCAAGCGTGATGATAAGCTCGTAGAATCGTATGCCGAGGACTGTTGCAAAGCATTCCAAGACAACGCAACAGTCGAGATGCTTAAAGATTTTTACGATAAGCTGAATGATGGTGAATGGTCGCAGCACTCCCGCAGCATTTATGATGAAGATGACCAATGGTGGTACGTTAACGAATTAGATGTTGATGTACTGCAATCCGCGCTCGATCTGTTAGTTGCAGTGTATGTCGGAATTCAAAGTTCAAACGAGTTCATGTCTGAGCCGACATTGCAGAACTGCCAGCTCGGTGGCTGTCAGCACTTTGGTGTAATGCCCGTGTGCGACGCGTGCATCGCCGACATGATAAAACAAATTAAGATATTACTCGCTTGCCATAATTACTGCAAATCGGCGCGCGCGGACGATCAGTGAAGAACAGAGTGCATATAAAAACAAGGCACGTGAGGCTAGTATCTCCATTTAAAGTTCGTTCTACCCCTCCCCTGTCCGTGTCTGTAAAGGCTTCTTAAGACTTATTCTTGAGTTATATATACCTACACTGCAGTGAAGGATAAAAACAAAACGTTTTTACATATCGCTTCAGGGGCAAGATATCAAACCCTCAGACCCGCTTTATGCATATTTTTCCGTGGCCCACAAGAATCACGCGCCATTGCGGATCATCTCTTTCAGATTTGTGAATTTGACGTGTATTTGTTCATTGGGGATACTCAACTTTGTTATCGGACCCGAGCGGAATTTATGATGGCCCTGGACATAAGGGCGTGAAACCCCTTCGAGCAATACCAACGCTCTTTAAAATATTTTTCTTCATACTAGCTTTCTAGTCAAATTGCAGTCTGAGGGTAACAAATGGGTTATAGTTTTATTATACCTACACGCATTATGTTGTGCCTTAAAAGTGGGTGTCGATGGGCAGCGCTTTTACGCATTTGAACGTGCCGTTAACAAGGAATGTGATGCTACGTGAAACGAGAAGTTCTCTCTCTCTGCATAACAGTGAGTGTAACACTGTCGCTCTTCACCTGCATTATAACGATTGCGGGGATGCCCCCGCAACCTGCCTCGACTGAGCAGGCACACATCGGCTCTACTGACTATGTGAAGGATGCCGTCATCGTCCGGTTCAAACCTGAAGCACGGCAAGATGGAATGGTGGTGCCCGATATCGCCGCGGCTGCCCATGCGAGCGTAGGGGCCACGCAAATACGGACGTTGAGCGGGGTGCCGGGCCTCCAACTGGTGAAACTCCGCGAGGGGATCACCGTGCCCGCTGCGGTGGCACAGTACAAGCAGAACCCAAACGTCCTCTATGCTGAGCCTGATTATCTGCGACATGTAAACGTGGTTCCCAATGATCCCTATTTTAACAGCTTATGGGGGCTCCATAACACCGGTCAGACGGTGAGGGGACAAGGAGGGGTGCCGGGGGCTGACATTGGTGCGCCCGAGGCGTGGAATAAGACGACGGGGTCCAATGACGTTGTTATCGCTGTACTCGATACGGGGGTCGATTATAGGGAGCCGGACCTAGCCCCTAATATTGTGAACGGATGGGACTTTATTGCGAATAGCAGCGACCCGATGGATAGGAGCGGGCACGGCACCCATGTGGCGGGAACCATTGCGGCGGTGGGCAATAACGGCATCGGGGTTACGGGGGTTATGTGGAAGGCGAAGATTATGCCCTTGCGGGTTATTGGACCCTATGGTGCTCCCGATGATGTTGTGATAGCAGCCATAGACTATGCAAACTCACACGGCGCCCGCATCATAAACATGTCTTTTGGTGGCCCTGAATATTCTCAATCAGTTAAAGATGCCATAGATGCCTCTCCTGCCCTTTGCGTCTGCGCTGCAGGCAATAGTGGCGGGAATAACGATCAAGTCCCACTGTATCCTGCATCTTTTATGAGTAGCAACATCATCTCTGTTGCGGCAACTGACCAGAATGGTGCACTTGCGTCATTTTCAGATTATGGCTCAAAGTCGGTGCAGGTTGCTGCTCCCGGTACAAACATCTTAAGCACTTTTCCGCCGTGGATTCAATTGTTCAACGACCCATTCAACAACTTTACTGCGTGGGATACCGAAGCGCCGTGGCACATTACGAACGATCAGTATGTTAGCCCTCCGACCAGCGCAATGGCTAGCAGTTCAGGTGGCAGCATCGTGAACGCATCAATAATGCTCAAAAACCCCCTTGACCTGACAAGGAAATGTGGAACGACGTTAGTCTTTAATCTGAGGCTAGACACCGTAGAAGACCACGGTCTGTTTTATATCGAAGCATCGAGAGACGGTATACACTGGGATACGGTTGATTATGGGTCAGGGAACTCAAGCAGGTGGATCGGGCTTGAATACAGCCTTACGAATTACGATAACTCACCATACTTTAACGTCCGATTTAAGTTGACAACTGATGGCAACACGAGTTCGAGCAGCGTTTACATCGATAACATACACATTATAGCCTTCGACCCGTTGAGCACAAAGCATAACTACGTCTTCCTTAACGGAACCTCCATGGCCGCCCCCTACGTCTCAGGGCTCGCCGGGCTAGTTAAGGCCGTAAACCCTAGCTATACTAACCTCCAGATAAAGGATGCCATTTTAAAGAACGTCGATGTTGAGAGTGTATTGCGTGGGAAGATCTCGACGGGGGGTAGGATCAACGCCAGTAAGACGTTGTCCGGAATCGGTCCGCCCCCTCTACCGTCTCTCTCCATCACTAACGTTCACGTGGTTCCTGGGTATGCACAATACCTGGAATGGGACATCGCGAACACTGGTAGTGCCGATGCGTGGGTTGCACCCAATGCTATGTTGTATAGGCCGACTGCTACGGCACCGTACTACGCTCGGCTTGGTGATGGGGTGACCTGCCATGCGTATGATTCTACCACGGGCACCATGATGAGAGTCTACCCTTACGCGGGATTCGGCTGGTTCAACGTGCAAGCGGGACATACGTACAGGGTCTTCTCGTGCCCGGTCGTTCCTGCTGATGCAAAGTGGGCGGTGTACAACGCGCAACTGTTCTACAATGAGGCTTTTTACGGATGGCTCTACACGAGCGGGGTGCACTATTCAACGTTACGGTAGGGAAGATTTCAACGTACTTTCTTTATACAGTATATTAGGGTTACAACACGAACTGTTTTCACCCGCTTCCTGCACGCCTTAATGATGGTAACATTAAGTAGTAGAAGGCGTGCATTGTGCCCGATGACACGCGCGGCGTATCCCTCAAACTAGCGGAAGCCTTTCTCTTAACAGCTCTTTTATCCGCTGCGCCGCAGGGACTGCGCGTTCCCAAACTGTCTCGAAGGTAGACA
>CAZKZX010000132.1:0-5204 GCA_964557335.1 uncultured Methanomicrobia archaeon
AAAATATGTTATTTTTATGGCAAATAACCTTAGGACCCCAATAGTTGCAGTTCTCGGGCACGTTGACCATGGCAAGACGTCTATACTGGATAGGGTTCGAGGCACTACAATCGCAGAAAAAGAGGCAGGTTTGATTACACAGCACATTGGCGCTACTGAAGTTCCAATTGAAGTTATTTCAAAATTGTGCGGAGCTCTTGCTGGGGAGATTAAAGTTCCAGGTCTCCTCTTCATTGACACTCCAGGTCATCATGCTTTTACCACTCTTCGAACAAGAGGTGGTGCTCTAGCCAATATCGCAATTCTAGTAGTAGATATAAACGAGGGGTTTCAGCCACAGACTATCGAGAGCATAAACATCTTAAAACGCTTCAAAACCCCATTTATAGTTGCTGCTAATAAGATAGACAAGATACACGGCTGGCTTCCTCATATGAACATGATGTTCGTAGAAACCTTCAAACTGCAAGGTGACAGGGCACAAAGACAGCTTGATGATGAGATCTACGTATTAATTGAGAAACTCTACGAGTTGAACTTCAGTTCTGATAGATATGATAGGATCAGGGACTTTACGAACAACATAGGCATAGTTCCAGTTAGCGCTAAGACAGGTGAGGGCATTCCGGATCTGCTTATGCTCTCTGTCGGACTTGCTCAGAAGTTTCTCGAAAAAGAGTTGCGACTTCATGCTGAAGGGCCTGCAGTAGGAACGGTGTTAGAGATAAAGGAGGAACGTGGATTCGGCATAACTCTTGATGCAATAATTTATGATGGAGTGCTAAAGACAGGGGATAAAATTGTTGTAGGAAGTTCAGGCCCCCCAGTCGTCACTAAAGTAAGGGCACTTCTTAAACCTGACATTCGTGGAGGGTTTAAGAAGGTGAAGGCAGTTACAGCCGCAGCAGGAGTTAAGATCTCTGCACCGAATGTAGACAAGGCGCTCGCAGGAGCGCCGTTGAGAGTTGCCACCGGGGATACTGAAGAATCTATCAAAGCAATCGAAAAGGAGATGGGCGAGATCAATATTCCTATCCAAGAGGTAGGTGTCATAATCAAGGCTGATACTATTGGCAGCTTAGAGGCACTTGCTGGAGAACTTGAAAGAGCAGAAGTGCCTTTAAGCAAGGCAGATTTGGGAGAGATTTCACGTAGAGATGTAATTGAAGCTGAAACTGTAAAGAATCCGCTATTTGCTGTCGTGATAGGATTTAACGTTGATGTGTTACCTGATGCGAAAGAAGAATCTGAAAAGTCTAAAGTTGTCATATTTACAGGTGATATTATTTATCGATTAATCGAAAGCTATCAAACTTGGATGAATGAGCAAAAGGTGCGGTATGGTAAAAAGCGCTATGAAGCAATAATCAGGCCCGGAAGATTTAGAATTATACCTGGTTGCATATTTAGGCAAAGTAAACCTGCGATTGTGGGAGTTGAGGTCGTAGGAGGAACTCTAAGAACCGGTATCACTGTTGTAAAAGAAGATGGCACGCGCGTAGGTGTATTGAAAGATATGCAAGATCGGGGTGAGCACGTCAGCGAAGTCAGCACAGGAAAAGAGGTCGCAATTTCGATTGAAGGTCCGACGGTCGGAAGGCAGATAAATGAGGGCGACTTATTATACGTCGATATGCCTGAAAAGCATGCAAAAATTATTGAGCAGGAGCTCTATGACGGTCTTCACGGAAGCGAACTAGAGACGTTTGAAGCATTTTTACAGATAAAGCGAAAAAGTAATCCGTTTTGGGCAAAGTAAACCTTGTCTGAGCGGATTTCGCGCGAAAGTATAATTGACATTGATGAGTGAGTCGACAGGGCGACGAATACATAATGAGGAAAGAAAGGAGAACTATCTAAATGGCAGATTTTAGACTTGTAATATCAGATCCCAAGACTGGTAAAGCGTACAAGCTCGAGCTATCGGGCGCCAAGGCGAACAAACTTGTAGGAAAGGCTATAGGAGAGACAGTGGAGGGACAGCTCATAGACCTTTCAGGCTATAAACTGTTGATTTCAGGAGGATCTGACAAAGATGGAGTTGCTATGAGACGTGACCTCCCGGGAGCTGCGCGAAAGCGACTTCTTCTTTCAAGCGGAACCGGGTACCATGCGAAAAGCAGAGGGGTGAGGAAGCGAAAGAGCATTAGAGGTCACGAAATATCAATTGAAACCGGACAAGTCAACTTAAAGGTTATTGAAACTGGATCGAAGCCGCTTGATGAAATAATAGAGACTAGCGTCGAAGCTAAATAACCCAAAATTTTGGCATTTGTGTGTCACAATTACCTGTTTTAAGCCGTCGCATTGTTATACTAGTAATTCTACTAAAAAGAAAATGTCTTCTTTTAGCGGCATTAATGACGATTCTAAAGTTCTTGAAAGCAGAATTAAAGTTCAACGTTATGTCTGAAGAAACTTAGAATACAAATTCTTAGTCTGTAGAACGCTGACCAGCACGAAGCCTGGCAACTTCCTGTCTTTCTTATCCACTTTATCCATTTGCTACGAATCTTGCGCTGAGACCTATAGTGCGTTAATATACCTTGATATAAAAGCGTGCAACGACTACGTTATGTGAATTGTATAATGATGCCGTTAGAATAACGATGCCGTCGCATCGAGCGTCAATTCGTTCATAGTAGCGTGTTTATCCGAGATTTGCAACTGCGGCACCTCTAACTATACTTCTAAACCTCTTGTGAATTTCAGCCAGATAACGTAGTTTTTCATCGCTAGTGCTCTCTATTAAGTTTATGTGTGGAAGATTCACGGAATATTTATTTTTAATTAATTGTGCAATCTCAGGAGCTGAAACATCTTGGGATACTTTTGTGATATCGATTCCATTTTCTTTAAAATTATCTTCCCAGAGCTTTGTGGCGGTAAATGCTAACTCACGCCCGCCTTTAGTGAACAGTTTCGCAAGGGGGTAAATTGATCTAATATCCTCACTAGCAACTGCGATACTTGCATAAGGCAAGGAAAACGCGTTTCCATTGAACACAATTGATAGGCCGCATCCCTCTTTGACAGCTTTTAACATTTTGTAATCAGTTATGCTATCGCCAATTGCCATTGTATCTTTTACATGATTTAAGCTCCCAATCGCTTTTATCATGGCCATTACTTTACGCTCCCCGCCTATGACCTTAATCTGATTAAAAACTTTACCTAGTTTTGTCTTAGGTATATCGTTAAAAAATACCTTATCGAGCTTATTTACGAGAGCATCAATGTTTCTTGTAGTATCTACACCGTATGTGAAATAGAACGAAAGTATGTCCGATTGTGTCTTTTCGATTATTGACATATCTTCGTTTTTTAATTCAACAAGATATGAATCAAGCGGAAGCTTGGTAGAGTACACATTATCGCGTGCAACTCCTACCTGTTCTGCAATATTATGCGCATGCTGTTCATAACTCGTTGAAATGATGTGAATCTTCCAATTGTCGCTTGTTAGCCAATTAATAAGTTCCGTGGCACCGCTGACGATTTTTGCACGCCTTGATACCTTTCTTATATCGTCTTCTGAAATTCCATTTAAAATTAAAAATGGAACTATTAGCTTCAACGTGTCTCCCGGTTCGTAGTTTTTTCTACCTTGTAGGGTTAGAACATCGTCATACTTACTAATAACCTCAAAAATGTGGTCTCCGTTTTCTATGAGCCTCATTACCTCATAAGCATTGTCTTGGGGTGATAGTGGTCCTTCTAAATCAAAAACAGCTTGAAACATTTAGAATACAACCTTATATATTCTATATTTTATAAGCTGAAAACATTTATGATCGTCAACTGATATCTCCATAATTCTAAATATATAAAACTACTATTGAGATTTTGGATGAAAATTACATCTCGGTGCGTTGGATGCGCTAACTGCGTAGTTTTTTGCCCTACAGGGGCGATCACCGTCTTCGGGAAAGCAGACATTACTGGCGATTGTACGGGCTGTGGGGTCTGTCTTAAGTTCTGCCCACAACAGGCAATTGAGCTGAATAATGGGATGTAGCTAAATGCCGGATGTTGTAGTTATCGGAGGTGGTATAGGAGGACTGCTTGCGGCCGCAAAGCTCTCACACGAATTCGACGTTGAGCTCTATGAGAGACTTCCTATCATTGGTGGCAGATTCACAAATTTGCCTTATAAAGGTTTTCAGCTTACTACAGGTGCACTACATATGGTGCCGTACGGCGTATCTGGGCCTTTAGCTCAAGCACTTAAAAGCATACGAGCTAAAGTGCAGATTATTAAGTCCGAACCTCCTGTTGTTTTACGACGAGAAGATGGGTCAGAAGTTGCCATCAGAGACCAAAAAGATCTGTTCGACATTTGTGGTGTAAGTAGATTTGACCAGATAATGTATCCGGCAAAATTTGCTTTGTCGAAGAATAGAAAAAATCTCATTCATATATTTCGTTCTAACCCCTTGATGATGAAATACACGGAAGCGATGTTTGGTTGGGCGCTGTCGATGAATTTAAACGAAATTCCGGCATCAGAGCTCCTAGCAATAACAAGAAAGATGCAGAAATATGGGAATCAGCCAGGTATTCCAATAGGTGGTTGTAAAGCCATTATTGATGCAATAGCAGAAGTGATTAGAGGAGAGATCCATACAAACTCAGAAGTAGTAAGAATACTTGTGGACGGAAAAAAGGTGACAGGAATTGAGATAGCCGGAAAATTCGTGAGCGCTGAACACGTTATATCGAATATTGGCCCAGATGCTACTAATAAGCTATTGGGTTTCAAATCTACGAGCGAAAAACCTTCAGCGGGAATAAAAATATCTATATCTTCAGATGAGAGTCTTATAGGCCACACTGGAATTCTCTTAACCCCATTTACGAGGAGGGTCAAGGGTTTAAACGAAGTCACTAATGCAGACCCCAATTTAGCCCCCCCGGGCAAACATCTCATAATGTCGCACCAGCCGCTTAAGTCAACTAATCTAACAGAAGAAATTAACCTTGGCTTGCAGGACCTTACAGACTTATTTGGAAACCTATTCGAAATTTTACTCGTTCAGAGTTACTACGACGGATGGCCGGTGAACAGAATGGCGTCAGGGTATGATGCTCCTAATCGCACGCAATACAAAAACCTTTATCTTGTTGGGGATGGGGCGAAGGCAAAAGGTGGTATCGAAGTTGAGGGGATAGCCTTGGGCGTCGAACGAGTCGGCTCTACAATT
>CAZKZX010000133.1:0-5198 GCA_964557335.1 uncultured Methanomicrobia archaeon
AGTGAGCTCAGGACAGTCGAACTGCAAGATAGCTATCATCGGCAGCGTTTTTTCCTGCTGTCGTTGAGAAAAATTGCATTTGTGAGAAAGAAGCAATATAATACCTTTCAATGCGCTTGGCGTTTATTAAATTTACCAGACAAACCTCTGATGGCTTGTTTTTTATTCTCTGCTAATAAGATTTAGGAAAATAATGCTGAATTTGTTTTGCAAATTATCGAGTCAAAACCTTGGCAGGCCGATTCGAAATTTTCTCTTTTTTACTTTGTTTTATCTGTACCTGTGGCTCAGTATTGACTTGCGTCTTATCTACCACGGCGGCGGGATAGTTCTGGACTTCCCCGTCTTCTATCGAGGGTGGGTGTTTTTCCGGCAGTTTCTTTCATACCCGGGCGGGCCGGTCGAGTACGTGAGCGCCTTTCTGGCGCAATTCTTCTGTGTTGGGTGGGCAGGTGCTCTAATTGTAACCGTGCAGGCGTGGTTGATATGGCTTTGCTGTGGGGCAATTCTGATGGTTGTAAGCCGCTGGCAGCTTCGGTGGATATGTTTCGTGCCACCTATTCTCCTGCCCATATTCTACGCTTGCTATTCATACCAGTTTACCATCACGATGGCCTTGTTGGTGACATTAAGCTTTGTGTGTTTGTATATAGGAATAATCGTAAAGTGCAAGCTGCCGGCTTTGTTGGTTTTTCTGGTCTTGTCGATAATTCTTTATCCGGCTGCAGGCGTGGCATATTTGTTGTTTGCGGTCCTGTGCAGTCTCTACGAACTGCTTTTCAGACACCGCTCTGCATTGGGCATAGCCATTTTGCTCTCAGCACCGATTATTGCAAACATTGAGGGTGTAGCTATTTTCGACGTTAGTATTATCGATGCCTTCGGCCACTTTATGCCGCCCTCCGGCGAAATCGGTGGCGCGGTGGTAGCGGTGATATGCATACTCTACCTGCTATTGCCGCTAACGCTGGTCGGCTTGTGGCTTGCAGAACTGTTGCGAAAGGACAAAGGTATGTCACACGGCCAAGCCACTGAAAAAAGAGGACAAAGCTCGCTCGTCAAACCCCAGGTGTTGTTTGCGAAAAAAGCTGCAGTGAAAATCGCACCGTTGCTTCCTATTCTTGCAGGCGTGCTGGTTGCTTACCTTTGCCACGACGCCAGGGTAAAGACGCTGATAGCGGTGGATTACTATGCCAGCAACAAAATGTGGAGCGAGGTGCTTGAGCAAGCCAGCCATTACCAGCAAAACAAATTCATCGGCCACCTGATTGACCGTGCCTTATATCATACAGGTCGGCTGGGAGACGATATGTTTGTTTATAAACGGGTGCCCGGTGCGATAATGTTGTCAAACGAAACAGGAATTCCCCTGGGCTGGTGGAGGTTGTTTGACACTTACATTGACCTTGGGCACATGAACCTGGCGGAATCCAAGCTTGTTCTGTCTATGGAAACATACGGAGAGCGGCCTATAGTTCTGAAGCGGCTGGCTTTGATAAACATGGTCAAGGGCAACGACGGCGCTGCGAAGGTCTATCTTGGAGCGCTTGGCAGGACGCTGTTCGACGCAAGCTGGGCTCGGATCTATCTGGAAAAAATCGAGCGAGACCCAAACCTGTCAATGGATGAGGAAGTTCAGCGATTGCGGAGTATGATGCCGGAAACAGACAGGGAGTTTAGTTTAAACGAACTAAACGAAAGTACGTTCCTGGACCTGCTCGACAAGAACAGCGGGAATCGGATGGCTTTTGAGTATCTGGCGGCATATTATTTGTTGACGGGTCAACTCGACAAGTTCGTGGGGTTCTTGGACCGTCTGGATGATTTTGATTACGGTGGTATTCCCCGTGCGTATGAGGAAGCGATATTGCTTTACAGCTACATAACGAAGAAGAATATTGAGATACCCGGCTGCGAAATCAGCGTCAAATCACGTGAGCAATTCGATGGTTTTAACAATATCTACGGAGGCCGGTACGGGGCAAACAGGGAGGCAGCGTTTGGTGAGCTGGCAAGGGATTACGGCGACAGCTACTTTTTCTATTATGTCTATGGCCAATCAGGAATGAAGAGATGAGGAAGCAGACAACCATTTTTGGCTTTGTGTTATTTGGGATATTGCTGGCCGGCGCTTTACTATATGGGCTGCGCGGGCGCAAAGTTCAGATTGATAAGTATAGCGTCATCGACCGTCCGGCTCGGATTTATCCTGATTATAGCTCGACGGTTATCCCGCTCAATGTAGCGCCTCTTAATTTTATGGTACAGGAGAAGGGCAGCTATTATTTTGCGAAAATCTATGCGGAGAAAGGCGAGGCAATTGAAGTTTTCAGCAGGTCGCCGAAGATTCTGATTCCCGCTGATTCGTGGCATCAGCTTCTTGAGAACAACAGGGCAGGTCAACTGCACTTCGATATTTTTGTGAAAACGGCCAACCATGGTTGGGTTCGATTTGCCACAATCACTAACAATATCGCCAACGAAGATATTGATGGTTATCTGGTGTACAGAAGGATGCATCCCACTCATAGTTTGGTAAATGGGCGTGTTGGCGTTTATCAGCGATACCTGGGGAGCTTTGATGAGAAACTGGTGCTGGATAACTGCGGCCGTATGACGAGATGCGTCAACTGTCATACGTTTTGTGCGAACCGGCCCGACAAGATGCTGATGGGCGTCCGCAGCTACATACAAGGCGCCAAGACACTGCTGATAGAGGGTAACGTTGTCAGTAAAATCGGTGCGAAATTTGGCTACACGGCGTGGCATCCGAGCGGGAAGCTGGCGGTATATTCCATAAATAACCTGCCTATGTTCTTTCATACCGCCAGAAATGAGGTTCGTGACACGTTTGACCTGCATTCGGCGTTGGCTTATTTTGTTGTCGGTTCAAAGATTGTGAAAACATCACCGAAAATTTCGAAAAAGGAGCAACTGGAGACCTGGCCGGTGTGGTCTGCCGACGGGCGATACCTCTACTTCTGCAGTGCGCCGATAACATGGCCGATGGAAGGCAAGTTTCCTCCTGACGGATATAAAAAATTAAGGTACGACCTTGTTCGAATAAGCTACGACCTTGAGCGTGACCAGTGGGGCGAAGTGGAGACGGTGCTTTCAGCTCAGGATACGGGGCTGAGCATCGCGATGCCGCGAATAAGTCCCGACGGGCGATGGTTGATATTTTGTATGTGTGATTATGGGTATTTTCCGCCTTGGCAGCAAAGCAGTGATTTGTACATCGTGGACCTGAAAGCAGCTAAGGAAACCGGCCGCTATGAATACCGTCGGCTGGATATAAACAGCGACCAAAGCGAGGCATGGCACAGCTGGTCTAGTAACAGCCGATGGATAGTATTTAGTAGTAAAAGGGAATACGGCGTATTTACGAGGTGCTACTTTAGCTATGTTGATGAAAATGGCAGGGTGTATAAACCACTGGTGCTGCCCCAAAAGGACCCTGCATTTTATGGCTATTGTCTGGAGACCTTTAATACCCCCGAATTTGTCACTGGGCCTATTCCGGCTGCTGGAAATAAGCTGAGGCGGATTATTCGCGGCTCCGATGAGGTCTCTGTGGAGATACCGATAACGATGGCCACTCCCAAGGCCGAAGCAGCCCCCCGCTATGGTGAACGCTGGACGGGGCAGGAATAGCACGCCAACAAGCCCATCGCCGTGGTCCTATAACGTCTTTATCCGCCTCTGGCGGATTAATTGCGCAATAAGGGCCTTTTTTCAGGAAAAAAGAAAAAGCAGCGTTAAAGTTAAGCTTGGTTTTTCTATCAACGATACTTAATATATATGTATGGTTTAATCAACTTCTTGAGTGAACCAGCGTAGATTTTGGACGAGCAGGCAGACAATTTGCGCTCGTCAGGATGAAGCGCCCTGCCGTAGCCTGAAAGGTTAATAAAATCGAAATGACTGTGAACTTTGACATACGCAGTGTTGAATCCTCCAAGTCGGCTGAAATCTATATTTCAGCCACTCCCAAGGGGGATGCGCCGCCGCAGAGGCAGGCACAGGAAATCTTTTCCGGCATCCGGAAGATACTACGCTCAAAAGCAGCGAGCATACTCCAGGAGCGGGTTTTTGCTGCCGGCAGCGTGATGGAAATTATCCGCAGCGTCCGGTCGAAAGAGTATGGCGATATCGACGATGGAGTTGCTCCGAGCCTTCTGGTCGGTAAAGAAGGGATGTGCGGGCCGATTTCCGGAGTGCAGGTTCACGCAGTTAGCGGCCCTGGTAGGCCGGAAGTAATCAGTTTGGACAAGACCCTCTGCGGACGAATTTTTCGGGTGCCGGGCCGGGCGTATCTTACACTCTCAGGTATATCTGCCCCGCAGGCCGCACAAGCCAGCGGACTCGTCTCGGCGACTCGTCAGGGCGAAGCGCCCTGCCATAGCCCGAAGCGCCGAGCCGTAGCCAGACAGGCACAAGCTATGCTGGAAAAGGCCGAAGCAGCGCTGAAGCAGTCAGGGGTTGATTTCCTTTCGGTGCCGCGCACATGGATGTGGCTGGGTGATATTCTCTCGTGGTATGATGATTTCAATCGTGTTAGAAATAAGTTTTTCACCGAGCGAGGTCTTATCGGCGAGGGAAGCCGACAATCAATGCCCGCCAGTACGGGAATCGGGCTTAGCCCGGCTTCTGGGGGGAGTTGTGCGATGGACTTGACAGCGGTGCTGGAGCCGACCGATTCAATCCAGTTCCTCGAAGCTGTCGGAAAACAGCAGTGTGCGTTTGAGTACGGCTCTGCCTTTTCGCGGGCTTCGAGAGCGATTGCGCCGGCGGGAGAAACAGTATTTGTTTCCGGAACCGCCTCCATTGATGCCGGCGGCGCCACGACAAATATCGGTGATGCGCTGGGTCAGATAAACACAACCATAGAAAATGTTCGTGCTGTTCTGGGGGATATGCACTGTGCCGATGAGGATGTGGTCCAAGTCGTGGCTTACTGCAAGACGACCGAGGTCGAGAAGATTTTTGACGACTCAAAGGTCTCTCTTGGCTGGCCGTGGGTAACGGTGATTTGCGACATTTGCCGTCCTGACCTGTTATTTGAAATTGAAGCTGTCGCCATGCCCCGCAAGTAAGTTACAGCAAAACAAGTGAGCTTGTTTTTCAATCCTCTACCCGGCCAATTATGCCGGATAATTCCTGCAAAAAGGCTTGCAATAAAATTCTGTTGTGATTAG
>CAZKZX010000134.1:0-5198 GCA_964557335.1 uncultured Methanomicrobia archaeon
AGGAGAGGCAAAGCCCGACCCGAAGGGGCTGAAAGAGCTTTGCATGAGGATCGCCAAGAACACTCAAATTGGTTACTTTGTGTTAGGACGCGACTTAACGATCTGTCTCGACGACTTGCACGTTGAGGGGGGGCTCCACGATGTCTGCGCGAATTGCAGTTCACCGAACGTCGAGCACATCGCCCGCGTCACCGGCTATATGAGCACGGTGTCTAGCTGGAACGAGGGCAAGAAGCAGGAACTGAAAGATAGGAAGCGTTTAACAATAGAGCGAAGCTAAACCAACAAATTACAAAGAAGAGAGATAAGATCCTCTCGGCATTAATTTTCAGTCCTCCCTTTTCGAGACAAAGTTAATACGTAAGGTTGTTGGCTTTACTAACAAAGGCGTAATCAACAGTTTCAGTTAAAGGTCGATCGAGGAGCTTGTACCAACAATTAACCTATGTCCTCGCGGTAGCTTTTGGTCCATCGATCTAATGTGCGTCTTATCTCCGATCAAACTCTCGACGATCGTCTTGTTGCACGTTATGACGCTATCACCAATTATAATCGAATCTTCTATATGCGCACCTGATATGCACGTATTATCGCCAACCGATGTGTACGGTCCGATGTAGGTCGTAGGGCCTATGACGCAATTCTCGCCGATTATCGTTGGTCCATACACGACGCCACCCTTTTCTATTATTGTGCCCTTACCAATTGACACGCGGCCCTTCACGATGGCACCCTCTTCTATCATACCCTTTACGTCAGGCTTAAGCTCGTCGAGAATGAGCCTGTTTACTTCGAGGATGTCTTCAGGCCTTCCGGTGTCTTTCCACCACCCTTCAACGATGTGACAATCAACGACATAGTTGTTATCGATCAACTTTTGGAGTGCATCAGTTATTTCTAGCTCATTTCTCCACGAAGGGGTGATCTGCTTGATCATATCGAAAATGGTATCGGTCAACAAATAGACTCCTACAAGGGCGAGATTGCTCTTGGGCACTGCCGGTTTTTCTACGAGGCGTGATACCCGCCTCTTGTCATTAAGCTCTGCGACCCCAAATCGCTTCGGGTCGGGGACCTTTTGGAGCGCTATAACGGCGTCGCAATTGCCTTCATCGTAGTCATCGACGAACTGCTTTATCCCCTGCTTCAGTATGTTATCGCCAAGGTAGACGACAAATGGATCTCCCGCCATGAACTCTTCGGCGCATGCCACGGCGTGAGCGATTCCCAGTGGTTCACCCTGATCGATGTACGTAATGGTAACGCCGAACTGCGAGCCATCGCCGAGTTTTTCCATGACCTGCTCTCTTCCGTTTAACCCCAATATGACCGCTATGTCGATAATCCCCGCTTCCCTGAGGTCTTCAAGTGCATAGAGAAGCACCGGCTTATTTGCTACAGGGATGAGCTGTTTTGGACCGCTATGCGTTAACGGCCGCAGTCGCGTTCCGCTTCCGCCAGAGAGCAGAAGCCCCTTCATTGCATTTCCTCCTTCATCTTTGTGAGCCCTTCCCGCACGTTTGCAAAGCGTATTCCGAGGGCTTTTTCAGCTTTTTCGACGATGAGTGATGAATCCATCGGTCGTTTGGCCCTCTGATGTAAAAGGTTGCTCGTCGAAGCCTTAATAAGGTTTTTATTTAATCCGAATACTTCTGCTATCGAGCGGGCAAACTCGTACCGACTCAACCTCTCCCGGCCAGATACGTGGTATGTACCGTGGAGACCGAGTGTGCACATCGCTAAAAGTGCGTGCGCACAGTTTCCGATGTATGTGGGGGTGTTGTATTGATCAGTGACTACGGTTATGGGCATGTTTTTCCTCAATGAGTCCATCACCCACGTGACAAAATTAGGTCTGCCAACGCCATAGAGGACACATACCCGTGCCACGACGTTTCCCGGGTTTGCCATCGTGAATCTCTCACCGGCAAGCTTCGATTCACCATATACGTTTATTGGATGTGTGACGGCTTCTTCGGAGTACGGCCCACTTTGACCGTCAAAAACGTAATCTGTTGAGATGTACATGAGCTTTGCCCCAGCATCGTTACATGCGTCCGCAACATGTTTTGTAGCTTCAGCATTGATTGCCCATGCACGTGGTGGGTCATCCTCGCATAAATCCACATTAGTCATTGCGGCGGCGTGTATCACGCAGGTGGGCTTGGTCTCATGTAACACCCGTTTCACTTCTTCCGCATCCTCTATATCCATCTGTACGCTTCTCCGACCTATGGGAGTGCTGTGATGCGTTGGTATGATGTCGACACCCATGGTGATTGAGGCGTTAATTAATACCCCTCCTAGTAAACCACTCCCCCCTGTGATCAAGATGCGCATAAACTGATCCTACCCCCGTTGTATGTACGTTAATCTATCACCGTCGCGTTCTCAGTTTCATCTCGCCCTCAGAGCTGTCTCTTGAACCGACTTACTTAGCAGTGTTCATCAAATCAAATATGATATAGTTGGCACCTTCAACAGCAGGAAATTTTCCCGACATGTAATCGTAAAACTGCTTATTTTTTACATCATTTTTTAAGTACACTACTCTACTTGTCACGAAGTAGTGGGCACCCTGTGCTTTTAGTGTTTCTATTTTGCTGGGCGTCCACTCCTCAGGCGCTATAAGCCATCCTTTTCGATTCGCATAATATAATAAGGTTGGAGCGTACCCATCTCCAGCGATTATCAACGCATCTTTCGGCGTAAGTGTATCGATCGCGGGTCCTGCTTCGTGCTGCGCATCATCGATTTTGTATAACGGCGGTAAGTAGATGCTGACAGACACCAACAAGGCCACCGCGAGGAGCGCGAACACCCCAATTTTCCTCACTTGCGTGGTATCGAAAAGCATTGCTAACGCTTTTCCCGCAAAAATGGCCGCGACTGGAACCAACGGAAGTTGATAATAATCGTGTACCCAGTTACCCCGTGCGAGCACAATGAAGTAAATAATTATGGCCAAAAGCCAAAAATGGAATAAATACTCTCTCTTCGATTTTACCTTCTGGAACACCCCAAGAATAAACAGCGTTAAGCCAATGGGAGTGAGCACTATCCCGCTCAACCGTAGCAAATAGTTGTTGTAGAAGCCCGTACTTAGCCAAATTTGCAGATTTCCCCATTTAGTATTCCACCCTTGGGTATCGGTGAGCGTCCAAATGCCAAAGGTGTTACCATACTGCAAAAAAAGCAGGTGAGCATGATAGTACCACAAAATCGGAGGAATTAGCGCTAAAGCAACAAACAAGTAGAGTTTCCACTCTTTAAACAAGTGCCATTTGTACTGTGAGTACGCGAGCCATAACAGAGGCACACCTAAAAGTACTGCAGGGATCTTTACCAAGAACGCGGCTGTCGTACAAAGAATTGCAAGTGTAAATACCCCCCATCGCTCCTTATCTATCCACGCATCAAAAAAATACAAAGAACCGAGAGAGAAAAAAATCATTGCAGATTCTGGCTGGAACGATCTGCTGGTGTATATGTTAAGAGGAGAGATGATAAAAAACAGCACGCTAAATATCGCAACGTTCCGGGTGAAGTACTTGTATGATAGTTTGTAGATCAAGTATAGGGACAGCACCGAAAACGAGATCGCAACAAGGCGTCCAACGTACTCATGCACGCCAAACAGTTGATACAACGCCGCCGCCAGAAAAGGTACCAGCTGAAATTCCGTTTCAACATATCCGGGTCCAGCTCCTCCCCAGTCAATCTGTGGATACAAAATGTTGAAACCATTGTGATAAAAATTTCTGGCTATTGCTGCTGTATCCGCCTGTCTCCACGCATGATAGTCAAGAAAAGGAGAGGTGACGTGGTACATCGTCAGTAGTAGTTGTAGCGCTATCAAACTAAGCAATATGGCCCGATCGTCTGATAAGAACGCCGTTAGTTTCTCTCTGAGCATCCCGCATCTCCAGATGGTATTGTAATTGCCGTGCCACATCTAAATAATTTTATGTCGTGTCTCTTTAGGTTCTCGAACTATACTGTCAACCGAGAAACTGTATCTAACTGCGAGCGCACTATCCACAACTCTCGTCTAACCTACAGCCCATTAACATTTTAAAACAACGACAGTTAAAGCTTTGCGTCCTTGATTCGACGCCAGTTTAGTAACTTTTTTTGCGTTTGCCTATATCCTCACTTTTTCAATTAACTATTGTAATAACATACGTAACAATCGCCAGAGTAAAAATATTTCGGGGGCGAGGACTCGTCGAAGTAGTATGCCTCCCAGTACTTTTATCGTTCGTATTGATCAGGTAGATAAGCTGCCATTAGCGAAGAGACGCTATGAACTGCGTTTTCCGAGCGATTGTTTTAAATGGGAAAAGACTTGTATCGGAGTGATGATGATCCGCAGAGATCACCTCTTTGGTTAAATGATGGTGGTATAAAAAGCGCTCATAAAACGGTACGTTGGGTTAACATATCATTTCTTAGACTCGAGCTTCATTACAATTGATGATTTCCGTATGAAAAAGTGAGACAGGATAAAAAAAGCCGCTTACCGTATACGTATCTCATATAGTGTATACTGCAGTACGGCCCCCACGTGTGCATTTTTTAAAATTCGTCAGCGTAGTCCAGACCATAATGTTTTTTAAACAAAACGCACCATACACAGGTCTGCTACGTAAGACACGTTGTTTATGGCATGTGTGTAGAGCTCACGAGGTGCGCTGACAATAGGTCAATATAACAGTGGAACCTTGCACAAAAGAGCACTCATAGTGTTTGCAGATGATAGGCATGGGTATCGATAGTGTGAACAGGAATAAACAGATGCTCGCTGTGTTTGTAACAGCGGTCATGGTGGCAACGGTGTTTGGAACGATGGGTCCGGCCGTGGCCACGCCGCCGCACGATGCAACCACCACAGAGGACACAACGAGTGCGGTTACTGCACGTCCGAGTGCAGCAACAAACAGCGGTTTTGCCCCTCCCGATGTGACCGATGTGTTGGGCTGCCAGTCTATCTCCCTGAAAACGACGCTACAGCTTGAACAGGCCTCCATGGTCTCACCAAATGAGCTCGGCATTGGGGTAAGCGTCGCGTATCCGGTGAGTGATAGCGCTGGTGATCCGCGATATGTCGCATTTACCGCTGTTATCAATGGGAAGCCGGTAACAAAAGCGTTTAACGTTACGCAGTACACAGCCTCCGGCGTGCGATGGGGGAAGTC
>CAZKZX010000135.1:0-5195 GCA_964557335.1 uncultured Methanomicrobia archaeon
TCCTTCCTGTACTGCCAGTTCTGGCAGTAGAGGCAGTTGAAGGAGCACGCGTGGAAGAACACCGCGAGATTTTTGTATCCGTGCTCAGGTCCGACAGCGTGGGCGAATTTCGGGTAGCCAGCCCCCACACCGCCCGGGCACACCCAATCAGCAACGCAGTTTGTGGGCAGTGGATCGTGGTACCAGGAGAGCTTGCCCTCTTCAGAGGTGACCCCGTTTAGCTTACCTCCAGTGCTTTGCCGTAATCCGCAGTATCCCCTTTTACCTTCTGGGATCCTACATTCGTTCACACAGAGGTTACACGGAACACCCTTGGAGTCTTTTGGCGGCGTTTCCGGAAGGCCAAAAGCGGCTCTGCTTCTTATCTGTGCGAGCGCAGCTATCGGCAGAGCGTGCGCCGGCATCTCCCGTATACAGTTAAGACATACCCCCAGCTCTTTGGATATAAGGTAGGATTCGGTATTACAGGTCGTACAACGCGCCATTGCTTCTCCTTGAACCTCCTCCAGATCTGGGTTCCGCACGTATGGCATCTTCTGCTTTAATAGTACGAACTAATTCAAAACTATTTAAAAAGACCTAGAAAGTGAAATTGAAGGTAAACAAACTAAAGTGAATAAAGCGACTATTGTGCCACCAAAAACATTGAGCTAATTGACTCATCGATTGACAATATAAAAGAGAGATACTGTGACACAAAAGAGAATGTAAAAGGATGGTAAACACGTGCTGAAAATGGTTACAAAAAAGGTGTATATGGACTGCTCTGTCCTATTATCACCATCGTTTAGACTGTTTACAAAACGATGGCATTTATTGTTGTGTCACAAGCGTCATGCACACTAAATAACATAATGAGAGGAAAAATACATCGGTATGAGTCGAGTCCTTATCGCATATGACACTAAGTATGGTTCAACGGAACGTATCGCGCAGTGGATAGCAGAAGGGATTGCTGAACGAGGAACTAACGATGTATCCGTCGATGTCAAAAACGTCTTGAACGTTACCGTGGTAAATTATGATGGTGTGGTGATCGGGTCACCGATTTATGATGATGAACCCCTATACAGTGTGATTGCTTTTCTCGATGCACAACGTGACGCTAACACATGTAACATCTGACATTATCCTGCCACACCGGCTTTTTACCACTCATTGTTATTTTTCGAGACAAACAAACCCTTTCACATGTGCCACATCCTGTGCACTTTGCATCGGAATAGAAACTATGTTTAAGACCGGTACGTTCAGCAAAGGCTGCAAGCAAAGGATAGAGTCGGAGCAATACGAAAGCAAAAGGAAGAGGATTAGTAATATGGGTGTCTTTTTCCCGATTTTTTTCTTTACGTATAATGCTTTGTTGAATCGAGTCAAGTCTATCCTGAACAACTGACTCCAATTCTGCTATTTCTTCATTTGTTGGAATTGGAACGAGATGATTAGCACCCATGTTTAGCGTAAAATATGAGTTGAGACGTCTGCCTCTTTTCTTCAATATTTTTTCTATGTCAATAAACGCTCTATGTTGGGAACCAGCTCGTGTCGCTGTCGCAAAAAGATAGGTGGTTGATCTCACATCGAGTTTCTTAAGGAAGTCTTTAACAGGCATAGGAAAGTGCCTCGCTGACAGGGTTGGGCACTTAATCGCTGTGATTTGCCACGGACAACCAGACAGTAATTGACGCTAAATATAAGAATGTGAATAAGTCATGCGTATTTAGACGAAAAAAGAGATGATTACTGAGTGGCAGATTATGTTTTAGTGCACGGTGGCGATGTATCTACGGAAACCTGGAATGCGCTCACCAAACGAAACCCTATTCACACAGCGAGCGGAAGACTTGGCGGACGAGTGTGGGAGACCGTAACCCCTGCCCTTAATGCGAAAGGTCACCGCACCTTTACGCCGACACTCATTAACGAGCATAATTGTAATCTAAACGGACATATCGAGCAAATTTGCCTGCTTATCACTGAAAATGAGCTGAAGGATATTTTACTAGTGGGGCACAGTTACGGCGGGATGATTATTACAGGTGTCGCTGCCACTATGCCGGAGGCAATCGGACGACTTGTTTATCTGGATGCGGCAATTCCAGACCCGGGACAATCGCTGTTTGACTTCCTTGCGTCCAGCGGTTGTGACCCGCTGACTGGTATTTCCGGATTAGAGCCGGCTATGGCTTATGTGGATAAGGTACAGTTTGACCCGCAGAAAGTAGCGTCGTTACGAAAGGTCTTTATTCGCTGCACGAAAAGCGAGCTAGCACCTTTTATCGCGGTCTCTCTTAAGAAAATTGCTGACGATAGCAGCAGGTGGACCATACTAGAACTGCCGACCGGCCACGTGTGTCAGCCTACCATGCCAGACGAACTGGCGCAGTTATTACTAGGAATCGCGAAATAACAGCAGGAATAAATTCTCCCGTTTCTGGCATACATATATTATATTTCCCTGAGCACGTCACCTTCTCTTTATCGGCATATATGTTGGGGTTACCTATAGTAAGCTACATACTAAGCATACCAACGTCAAGGTGCAATGAGCAAACGCGCCGAAAGGAGTTGAAACCCGCAATTAAGCCCTAGAGAAGAGGAATAAACATGCAGCAGGACAAAGTAAAGGTTACGTTAGGCGGCACATCAGCGTCGATGTTGAGTTGTTTATGGGGCCGGGCACAAGTGAGCAAGGAGTACAGCTCACTATTCTATGACGCGAAAGCTGTTGAACTCGTCGAACGAATTGACTACGACCTCTCAGCAAGTGACGTTCCGCCGTTCGAAGGTATAATGTTTAATATCTCTCGTAAAGTCAATCTGCTTGGTCTGTTTACACTACGAGCAAAGCAGTTCGACGAAAAGGCAAAAGCGTACATCGCAGAGCACCCCTACGCATCTGTTACCAATATCGCCGCAGGGCTTGACACGACGTTTTACCGCATTGACAACGGAACCACTCTGTCCGTGCGTCTCAAAAGTTAAACCTGAACACAGAGTGTGTTTTGACACCGCTCAACACGCGATTGCGGCAGGCTATCGATAGTGAAGCATTACGACTATGGCAGCAACAAATGTCGAATAGTTGGATCCGATGTGCCAAGGCAAACTACGTGCGTAACTTGGAGGGGTGAGTCGACAGGAGCATAATGGTGACCAATACGAGAGCTTTAAGCTAATTTCGTGTTAATACGCTCTAAACGTACAAAGCTTTATTTTCTATGAGAAGCTCTAACTGGGAAGAAATTCCTACAAGAAGGGATGACTATGAAAAAACAGTTTTTAGTCATACTGATGGTTATTACTTTGTTAGCGACGGCGTTTGTCACTGGATGCACTGCAAACACGGGTGTGACCGCCACACCCTCAGGCGCGCGCGCGCAGGTGACAAGGGAACTTAGCATCGGTGCGCTCCTGCCACTGTCAGGAGATGACGCCGAAACTGGCCGCAGCGTTCAGGCTGCACTTGCTGTAGCTGAAGATGACATCAACGCCTATCTTGTTACCATTAACTCCGATATGCGAATACGTGTGGTCCCCTTCGACACCCGCACCGACCCTGCGACGGCGCTCGACGACCTGAAAGCGCTACACGCGCAAGACATTCACGTTGTAATCGGGCCTGATACAAGCGCCGAGGTAAACGCGACGATGTGCTACGCGTATGAGAACAACATGCTTCTCGTCAGCTATGGCAGCACGGCACCGTCACTAGCGATTCCCAATGACAACGTTTTCAGGTTCGTTCCAGACGACACGCACGCAGTAGAGGCGGTGACGCAGCTGATGCACGTAGATGGCGTCAAAGTGGTGGTGCCCCTCTGGAGAGATGATGTGTGGGGCAACGACAACGTCGCCGCACTGCGGACGAGCGTTGCACAGTATGGCGGGACAGTCGCCAAAGGCGTGCGGTATGCACCTGGCACGACTAATTTCTCGAGCGCACTGACGGCCCTCGCTCCGCAAGTGAGCCAGGCAGTCGAGCAGCACGGGGCAGCGGCGGTCGCCGTTTACGTTGTGGGATTCGATCAGGTTAAAGACGTTCTCACGCAAGCATCCAGTGACTCTCAGCTAGCATCAGTACGATGGTATGTGAGCGCCGACACTCCTTTGAATTTAATCGTTACAACCCCGTTAGCTGCACAGTTTGCTGTCAAGACTGGCTTTATAGCTCCGATGCTGGCAGTCGGGCAGGGAGACCGCTTTGAACGAGTGAAAGCGCAAGTCACCGAGAAGCTGGGCCACACCCCTCAACCCTACGCCTACGCTGCCTACGACAGCGCGTGGGTGATCACTGTGGCGTACCTTCAGACCCGTTCGGACGCCGCCTCGGCGATGCGCGTTGCAATCCCTCTGGTAGCTGACTCCTACTACGGGACCATGGGGAACACGGCGCTCAATACAGCGGGTGATCTGAAGTTTGCACGCTATGAATTTTGGTCACTAACGCTGGAGAATGGCACCTACACGTGGAAAAACGTGGGGAGCTACAGCGTCGATCCAGAGACCGGAAAGGGCATTATAACGCGAACGTGATAACGCTTTTGAGGATATTAATTCTCTAGTCAGGGCGCTATTGCGTTGAGAATCTATCGCGGCACAGGCGAATATGAGCGAATATAAATTAATGACATCTATATAACGTGGTGAGAGTGAGGTGAGAGGAGAGGGCAACGTGACGAGGCACAAATCGCAAATTAATCAAATTCGCTCGCTTCTCTATCAAAGCGCCCGGTTACTCGGAGACGCAAACGCAATGTCAAAGGGATCGGAAACGATTGAGAAGCGGATTGTACGGCGTGTAGTTGGTAAAGAAGCATCTAAAATGATGCGGAGATGGTTGCGGTAAATTAAAACTATTATATGACATATTTTAAAAAAAAACGTGCCATTATAGTGGCTTTTTACTACTGTAAGCCTGTCGATTTAACATTCACAACAGAAATAACTAGCGCAAAATTCGGTATCTTCTATTCATCGCCTCGTAGAGTAAACGTAGGGTGAAAGGAGGGTGAAAGGGGGGTAAATAAAATTTGTTTAGTTCTAAGTGATAACAAACTGGTTGCACGTTTACAACTCGCGTTAGCTTTATTGTCTTGCGCGAACATTTTCATGGTTTTATTTTTTCAGTCAGAATCGGCAAAATGAGGGTGAATTTTATGAACACCTGTAAAATGTTCGGTGTAATAGGCATA
>CAZKZX010000136.1:0-5171 GCA_964557335.1 uncultured Methanomicrobia archaeon
GCCTAATAGTATAAGTAATACTCCAACGTGCGTAAAATGCGCTCCAAATCTGCCAATTCGTCCCTTTTGTGCAAATAAGTAGGTTGATCCCTCTCTATTAAATTCTATAATCTTATAACTTTTAAGATGCTTTTTAACTTCTTCTAAATTGACTGCTTCAACAATAGAGTTGCAAGGAAGTCCCGCAATAAAGTCATTGCTAACTTCGACCTTTGGTTCCATTATAGTTTGCCAAGTGGGCACCAGTCTTATGAGACTGCAACTCATTGTCGAAATGGCAAGGAGACCGATTAAGCCGATAAAAATAGGTGATTCGTATATGGAAGTGCCACTTGGTAGAAAGGATCCAACAATCGCTACAAAGATTATAATTGCTATTAGCGTTATTGCGAACTTCACTGACGTAAGTATGTTAAGAAGTGGGTTCATGAAAATTTGCTTTGAATTGGACAATGAAAGCTATCTTGAACATTCAATGGCTCTTGGATAACGTCTAGCTTTCTCTTATTTGGGTTTCGTTTTATTTAACATTAATAACGCTGTTAATTTAACATTAACAATATTCAATTAAACTAGTTAAAAATCAGTAATTTTCAACTACCTCGGTTTACTTTCCAAATCTTCGCTGTCTCTTCTGATAATCCCTTATAGCCCTAAGCAAATCCATCCTTCTAAAGTCAGCCCAATTCACTTCAGCAAAGTACAGCTCAGAATACACCGCCTGCCATATTAAAAAATCCGTCAGTCTTTGCTCTCCAGTTCTTATAACTAAATCGGGTTCTGATTTGAAAACAAGGTGCGAGCTGATAGTTTCTTCAGTAATTTCGTCTGAATTTAACTCTCCACTTGTAACCTTGTGTGCAATTGACCTTATGGCATTGCTAAGTTCTTTTTTCCCACCATATCCAATAGAGATGTTAAAAGAAGCTTTCCCCCCTTTTCCAATCTTTTTTACTCCTTCGGGAGTAAACATAGTTATTTCATAAGGGGTACTTTCGAGGGCGACTTCAATTTTTTTAGTAATATTTAAACGGAGCTTCTGATTTACGTTCTCACCCATGTCCATTATACTTATGTACACCGTGACATCGTCGACGCCAACCTCCTTGCACCAGATGACGAACGATTCGATTTTTTTAAAGGCATCATCTGACTCAAGATCCGTGTCCGCAATAACCAGTGTTACATTTTTAGGCACGATCTCTATCTGGTCCATTAACCTTTTTTCATAAAGGTTTGAAATCATCAACAAGTGTATCTCTTTTCGTGTATTTAATTTATCGCAATTGTAAAGTACTTCAAGTTGAAATTACAAAGAGATTTTAGTGTACGTTATAGATGTAAGGAGATCAATTGCGAGGATAGTTTTTAGCTTTGCGGCGCTTCCACTTCCCTTCTTAGGCGGGATTGGTACACTGCTATGCATGTTATTATTGTGCTTGATAATAGCTGTAATTAACCCCAAAATGCACACCTTTATGATGTTTGCAACTATTTCTGACAGAAAATCTGAAGTGCTGATAAAGCCGCTCGCGCTCACCTTATCGCTAACGGCGCTGTCAGTTTTAACCGTTATCTCGAGCTTGCCGTTATTTATAATACCACAGATACTAGTCATTGTGACTTTGGGTGAAGTCTCTTCCAATATAGTTGGCCCGTATGGAAAGCTTGCCGGTAGTTTAACTTACATAATAATAGGCGGCTTTTTTGCATACGTAGTGGGTACTTTTGCCGCAAGCGTCACCAGTGTGGATATCTCCTACGACTTGGTGCTATTTCTTGCAATGATAGGTGCAATAGTGGGTGCTCTTCTAAAAAGTATCACTACAGTCGTAGAAGAAGACGTAATAGTGCCAATTGGAATGGGAATGGTAATGTGGCTCCTCGCTAGCTTTAAGTATTCGATACCGACAGTGCAACTTCTGCTTACGTTACTCTTTATGATGCTTTTAGGTTACTCGCTTGGAAAGATTAAATTAGCCGATTTATCTGGAGTTCTAAGTGGAATCTTAATGGGCCTCCTGATCGTCTCATTCACGGATTTTAGGTGGTTCCTAATTATTCTTGCATTTTTCATACTTAGTGGAGCCTTTACTAAGTATAAGTACGATTACAAAAGAGCGCTAGGAATAGCACAAGGGGCAGGGGGGGCCAGAGGATACAAAAATGTTTTCGGCAATGGTCTTGCCGCCCTGGTCTTCGCGATTGCATTTGGCATAACTGGAAACCCACTTTTTCTGGTTGCTTACCTTGGCGCGGTTGCTACAGCAACTGGCGATACGCTTGCAAGTGAAATCGGGCAAACTTATAAAAAACTTCCACGCTTAATCACAGATTTAACAAAAGTGCCTCACGGAACAGATGGAGGCATAACGATACTCGGAGAATTCGCTGCTCTTGGAGGAGCAGCTGCTATAGCGATCGTGTCTGCTCTCCTCGGCTTAGGGTCTTTAGGAATTATACTACCAATTATATTAGGAGGATTTTTTGGAGTTAATTTTGATAGTGTTTTAGGCGCAGTCTTTGAACGAAAACATTACCTTACGAATAGCTCGGTGAACTTCTTTGCGACAGTTTCTGGTGCGATAGCTTCAGTCATCGTATTTCTTTTGCTACTTTAAATGTCACTCTATATTTCAAGGAGTTAAAAATCGCTGTAGCTCACAAGTACACCCGCGTATTTGGTCAAACCAGCACTCACGCGAATAGATTACAGTAATATACTTCCTCTAAGAATGCGATAAAACCGTGTAAACGTATCTTTATAGTCTACATTAACAACACGCCTAAAAAAAATTGTTTGATTGGTTGAATACTGTTACTTTAGTTGCGATTGAACAGGCATCATATTTTCCTATCCTAAAGTGGAATTGTGGTGCTTGCACACTGTAAAGTTAAAAAAAAAACTAAACGCTCGGAGCACTGAAATATAACCACCCACCAAAGCTCGAATGTACGTAAATAAAGTATTACGTAGTGAGACTAGACTACTTTGAGCTGCGATACGTTCAATCGCGCTAAAAAAGCTATTATAATGAAACCCTCTATTACAGCCATTTCGAAAAGAGGGTAGGAATGAAAGTAAGATACGAATGATGCTTTCGACGATTGAAAAGTAGCTTATATTTGAAAAATAAGATCGCCTTAGCTCAACTCAGGATAGTAGTACTCTCCCACACTCCGTTGCTGCCTATCAAGTTTTGACCCAATTTTGTTGACTCTTGGCCTGTGCGTGTCCTCGTCACGTCTGAAAGTTATACTGATCTCCCGTAAGAAACGATTCATACCATCGCGCATTTCAAAAGGCCCTTCCGCTACGCCACGCGATCCCGGCTCACCACTAAAGATCATCAGCCGTTCGCTGGCGAGATCTATCATGTAAATATCATGATCAACAAGAAGCGTGCCTGCTTTCCTATTTTCTGTAAATCGTCTCAAAAGGCTCGTTGCAAGTGCTCTTTGCTCTACGTCCAAATGAGCACTAGGCTCGTCTAGCATGAAAAGATCCGCATCCCGACTTAGGCACTCTGCGATGGCCACCCTTTGCAACTCTCCCCCGCTTATATCTTTTAGATATCTGTCTAAAATATTTTCAAGTTGGAGAGGTTTAAGTATCTCAGTACGATAGTAGCTTGAATCGTAGTTATCCGTTATTGAACGTAATAAACCGCTTACGGTCTCAAATTCCTTCCCTGCAACCTTTATATACTGAGGTTTATACGAGACCTTCAGCCCGAGAGCTATATCTCCTATGTCTGGTTTGACCACTCCCGCCAGCATCTTGATAAACGTAGTCTTGCCTATCCCATTAGCGCCCATTATGCCCAACACGCCATTCTTTATCTCGCCTCCACTCGTTGTAAAATTGAAACCTTCATAGCTTTTTTCAAGGTGACTAATGCTTGCAAGCACTCTCTCCTCCTTGTCAAGTCTCGGAACATGGACTTCAAATCTTATAGCATCGCTCCGCACCCGAATATTTTCCTCCTTTAAATATCCTTGCAGATACTCATTTATTCCAACCCTGACACTTTTCGGGTTGGTAATAATACCGTAAGCGCCGGGCTCACCGTATGCTATATACACAACATCGGCTAATAGGTCGAGTATTGCAAGGTCGTGTTCAACAACTAAGACTGATCGATTCTTCGAGATTTCTCTAATTAACTGGGCAACGTTTATTCTCTGAAAGATATCGAGATAAGGGGTTAATTCATCAAAGAAATAAAAATCAGCGTCTTTTGCGATACTTGCTGCTATGGCAACCCTTTGCAGTTCACCGCCGCTTAAATTCTCTATTTCTCGCCCCAATACTTTTTCGAGCGAAAGCCTTGAGCAAAGATCTTCTACGAGGCCACGCTCATCCACTATTTTCAGCAGATCTCTTACCTTGCCCCTAAAAGTCCGAGGTATGAGGTCAACATATTGCGGTTTAATTGAGGTCTTTATATCGTTACTGTAAACTCGTTCAAGGTAAGTGCACGTTTCAGTCCCTGCAAAATATTCCAGAACCTCTTTTTCAGTAAGAGATTCTCGTCCGAGATTTGGCTTGATAGTTCCGGCGAGGATGTTTACAATAGTAGTCTTCCCTGTTCCGTTGGGACCTAATATTCCTGTTACTCGGCCTGATCTTGGAACTGCCAGACCGTAAAGTGCAAATCCGTTTACGCCATAGCGGTGCATTGGCTCCTCTAATTCTGAAGGCAGGCCAACTATTACTATCGCCCCAAATGGGCATTTCTTTATACAAATGCCACACCCGACACACAGCTCCTCTGAGATTATCGGTTTGTCGTCCGGTCCTATTAGAATCGTCTCATCACCCGTTCTGACGGGCGGACAAAAACGCTGGCACTCCAAAGCGCATTTTTTACTCTGGCATCGATCCTTTTTAAGCACAGCAATTCTCATGACTCGCTCGTACTGACAACTGAAAAAGTGCACATTTCATTTATTAAGAAGTATGGTCCAGCTGACAAACCAAAACGCGAATGTCATAAAACCTAAATAAAACCAGTCAGTAAATCGGAATTCCTTAACAGTAATCCCCATTAGAGGTAATGCTTGTCTTTGCAAGTAGACGAGGACTGCCAATATAAGGATCCCTACTATGATACCATAACTAACAACATTCAAGTAGTATGATGCTAGCCCCCCCGCTATACCAAAGA
>CAZKZX010000137.1:0-5164 GCA_964557335.1 uncultured Methanomicrobia archaeon
AGAAATTGTCCGAGTAACAGTATCAAGCAAATCCTTTGCAAATATCAGTCGCTCATCATTAATTTCAACGAGGAAATACGATATATCGGGATTTACTGCCAAAGCGACGTTAGATAAGAGCGTCCAAGGCGTTGTTGTCCACGCTAAAAAATATGTCTTCTCTTCATCGATCAAAGGAAATTTTACGTAGATTGACTCTTCTTTTATCGTATAATATCCTTGCGCCACTTCGTGTGAGCTTAAAGCTGTACCACACCTTGGACAATAGGGCACTACATAATAGCTTTCATATAATAGCCCCTTTTCCCAGAGCAGCTTTAATGACCACCACACCGATTCTATGTATTTCGGGTCCATTGTAGTATAGGGGTGATCAAGGTCAATGAAGAAGCCAATCCGCCTCGTCATATCAGACCATTCATCTATGTGGCTGAACACTGAACATCTGCAGGTTTCATTAAAGCTTTCGACTCCATATTCTTCGATTTTTTGTTTACTGTCAAGACTAAGCTCCTTCTCAACTGAAATTTCAACAGGAAGACCATGGCAGTCCCAACCACTAGTTCGCGGTACAAAATATCCCTTCATACTCTTATATCGACAAAAAAGATCCTTCACGATTCGAGCATAAACGTGGTGGACTCCCGGTGAGCCATTTGCCGTTGGCGGCCCTTCAACGAATCTAAACAGTTGCGCATTTTCGTTGGCACTTAGACATTTACTAATTATATCATTATCCTCCCAAAATCTTAAGATCGCTTTTTCAGCTGAAATCACATCTTGTCCAATACTCAACTCTTTTGTCTCTTGTGCTCCGCCTGTCCGCTTCATCATACGTCCCATCTTGGTTATTATTTATCTGTTTAAAAATATGAACATTCTTGTGCTTCTCACTTCAAAAGTTATACTGCAAAATGACACTTCACTCACCGTTAATTTATGAAACAAAGCACATAAAACCAGAAACTTTGCTACTTTCTTACGAATCGAGGAGGAGTTCGCTTGTTTCTGCTTTTAACACGAGTTCTTTATTTGGCTGCCTTTTGCTTAGAAATTGAGGAGATCTTAACGTGCTGAACGCCATGCTGGACCATCATATTGTCTATAAACTCCTTTATTGTCGAAGCGTCCCCTCGTACAACAGTAACTTCAAGACAGTTATGTGGGTCGATATGAATGTGGATAGTTGAATTTATTATGTGAGAATATCTGTGCTGTATGTCTGTTAGTGTACTCACAAGCCCCTTTTGATCGTGATCGTAGATCATAGTTATCACAGCTATCTGATCACCGATTTCTTGACTTAACGACTGATAATCAATCAAGTAATTCCGTATTGCATCTCTAATCCCCTCAGACCTTGAGGAATAACCCCTTTTATTTATCACCTCATCGAAGGCATTAAGCAGATTTGCGGGTAACGAGATTCCGATCCTTGTAAGTTCATCTTCCAATTCAACACCCCTTCTTAAACTAATTCCCAAAAATATCGTGCTTCATTTCAACAGTTATTAAGTCAGCGGCTAAAAAATGTCTTGTTAAAAACTTTATTATGAATTATATAAGCTTCACATATAATTAAATTTACTTGAATTTGTTAGCTCTTGCCAACAGCTCTTGTAACCAAGAGACTTCTTCTATCGGCAAAAATATCTAAGTAACAGAGGGTAGACGAAGTATACAGCAGAAACAGTCAGCGCCTCTCCAAATTAAATGGGAAAACTTCAACTAAAGAATAATAAAAAAAAGAATAATCAAAAATAGTGCTTATATTTGATTATCTTCTGTCAATATTAGTAAATCGTTAATAGTAGTCGTATTGTCGATTCAAGATGAAATAACGTGTTATGACTTCATCTTGGGTCGATTGACGGTTCAAATATGAAAGTACAGATACACTACATGAGATTTACTTCGCTTCGTAATATAACATCTGTTGCCAATATGGCGTGCGTATAACTTCCAGCGTAAAGATTTAGAACAAAGTATAAGTCAACAGACGCATAATGAATATGTAGGTATTGTGTAGTCAAGTCGGTAAAAGAAATATCGGATGGAATTGTTCAGGAAGGGGGGGTTTACAGTCAACATTTCAACAGAAGACACGAAGAGTTCAGAAGACTCTTTTGAAGCAAGAAAAATAGTAATACATATAATTAATTCGTTGAGTCCATTGAACAAGTTAAAAGGAGTCAGTATTGATGAACTTGTAAATTATGGAGAGGCCCTTAGACTGGATGCAGAAGTGATAATAAGCGTAGTTCAACAGCTTATAAAGGAAGAGCTGATTTTGGAGACGTCAAAAAATCGATTTTTAAATAAATATCCGCCCCTTAGCGTCGAGAAAGGAGAGAGGACTACACTACTTACAAGCGATTATGAAACTCTTGAACTTTCAGGTCAAGCTACACACTTTAAAAATCAAGAGGAGATCGAAAAAATGTCCGAACTCCTTGAGCAAAGTAACTTAGTGATCACTTCAACACAGCTTTCGCAGATCAAAGAAGAGTATGACGATATTTTACAGTCAGGTGATCCTAACGTGTTTTTCAAGGGTTACCCAAGCGACGCGGAAATTGGGAAACGTGTCGGAATAGATAAACGAAAGGTACAGGGTGCCAGAGCTCTTTTAGGATTACTAAATGACAGAGACCTTAAGATCAACTTTGATCGTGACAAGTTTCTCAACTGGCTTACAGCTCCTAAAGACAATAGGATGGGCTCAAAAGAATTTGCTGAAGAACTAGATGTCAGCTATTCAACTTTTAAGAGAAAAAAAACCTTATGGGAAGCGTATCTTAAGATACAATCGTTTAAACACGAGAGAGAGAACGATACAAGATAGCACTGGTAGAAGCCTCAAATGAAATTTGTAGTCGACAGGATGCTGGGGCGCCTCGCTGCCTGGCTTAGAATACTTGGATTTGACACTATAGGCGCGAACTCTTTTAACGGTTTTACAAATTCCGAAGAAGATACATACATGCTTAAAATAGCTGAGACGGATGATCGCATTTTGATAACGAGAGATGCCGAGCTTTACTTAAGAGCCCAAAATAGAGGATTAAAATCTCTTATGGTGATGCAAGGGAATGTGATTGATCAACTAAAACAGGTAAGAGATACATTTGGAATTAAAATTGATGCCCAAACGGCTGTTTTAAGGTGCAGTGAATGCAATGAAGAGCTCCAAGTAGCAAACGTAGACGAGGTGAGACGATCAAAAGAAATGCAAAAGCTCAAAGAGAGGGGAGTAAGGACGGAAGAGTTTCTTAAAAGATATGACGAATACTATAAATGCAATGATTGCAGCAAAATATACTGGAAAGGGGGTCACTGGGAGAATATTCTACGCGGCATCGAGCAACTTACAGAAATGTCAAAAAATAGAAAAAACTCCTAAAGTGATTTGATCTCCTACGTAGCGATATATATATCGCTTGACAATCGAACGTCTGACATAAATACCAGATTATGCCTGTTATATTGTAAGCAAACGCTGCAGTGGTAATTCTTCTACACAATTTAGATAGAAGTTAATAACTTTTTACTGCTTATGACATCTTGATAGTTGTTCACTTCGATAACGGCTCTTTTTATCTCTTTTAACAAACTGACTTTTATAGTGCCTTCGCCCAGTTTTAGGTGCTGGTCGTGCGCACCGTCATTATCACTCACATGATGATACGCCACTTTGTAGGTAACAGCCAAGAATTCACTTAGCGTGTTAGTGGTGTTAGCGTGACCGATGTCTACTGTAGCGAAACTTCCACACGACTCCACGAAGAGCCGATGTTCCTCAACATCTTTACAAAAATAGATTCTTCTATTTGGCATGTTTTCAATGGAGGGCACGATTCCAAGGTCAGATGTATAATCAGCCCATTTGCTCAACACATCCAATGCGTAATTGCGTGAAGCACTTATCACCCAGTCAACTGCCTTTAGAACCTGACCCGGATGTGTAGTTACTGCGGTAGCGTCTACAGCCGACGCAAAATCAGTGGTCTCTTCAAGTTGTTTTAATGTTTCTTCCCTGATACCGATATTGAGGCTTGCAGGGTTTAAATCAATGGTCGGAGAATGAATCGTGAGCTCCAAGTCATATGATTGAGCAGTATTAAATATTTCTAAGTTTTTTAACGCAAATCTGGGCAAATTTGGTCCTTCACAGAGAATTTCTACTATATTAAAACCATCAGCTATCGCTATATTAAGCTGCTCATCAAACGACTTGTTAAAAAGCGCCAAAGTAGTAAAACCTATTTTCATGGATCATCGATGTTGGATAGTACACATGCATCTATTTATTCATTTTAGCAATGCTACATTGATGAACGAGCGAACGAGCAAACGGCATCTTAAAAACTAGAAAGCAAAAATAAGCAACGAACAAGCATCTACTATAAAAGCGAATGACTGTGATAACCGTATTATCTAGCCGGATAATAGTCTTCTATCCGTACAATGTCATCGATATACGGAGTTGAGATGTTATGCATCAAGGAATTTTCTGTCGCAACGATTTTATGAGGAGTTTTTGGTGGGATATGCACAGTATCATTTCGTCCGAAATACTCTTTTTTATCTGCAAACTGTATATAGCACGAGCCTTCAAGCATATAAAGTGATTCCTCCCTGTCGTTGTGGTAGTGATAAGAAGTTGTGTAATTCTCTTTTATGTAAATCTCCTTTGTAAGATAATTCTCCGTAATAATCAGTGTTTTTTCGTAGCCCCAAGGCTTGTCTACCCTATTCGCATACTCCTTTTTTATTTCCTCCAAGTCCTTAGTGGTATCAATAGACATCCAAAAAGCATCCTCCTTATAGAAACCAAGTTGATTAGAGTCAGCGAGCATCGGAAAAACAGTCTTTTCTATCTCTCCTTTCTCAAAATCACCAAGCGGTATCTCATTGTCAAGAATATAAATACCCCCGTTTATGTAGTACTCTAAAAATGGCTTTTCTTTAAACGACTTGATGTGATCCTCCCCGAGCTCCACAATTCCATAAGGACTTCTCATTTTAGTAACAAACATTACGGCGGGATAATCGCTAGAATCAAACTTACTGATCATCTTCTTTAGATTTAGATCAGAAACAACATCCCCATTTCTCACCATTATTGTTTCGCGCTCTTTAATTGAGTCCATTGCAAGCTTTA
>CAZKZX010000138.1:0-5144 GCA_964557335.1 uncultured Methanomicrobia archaeon
GAGCATCGGCCCCGCGTTGTAAACTGCCATATTGCCGCTCAAAATAATATCCCGAATGTGCCCGATCCCGGCCCCGATCCCGAAAATACCCCCTATGATTGCTAGAGCCAGCCAGTATGTCCCGCGGAACCGGAAGCCGAGAAGCGCCGCAAAGCCGATTTTCAAAAAGGGAACTGATGTTTGTCGTGAAGTATCCTGAGATCGCGAGAAAGATAATGACGGTTGCTCCGTAAACGGCTACATTCTCATTGTGAGCGATGCTCTGTGGGCTTCTCCCAGTTCTCCGTATGGAGCATGGGCATAGTCAACCGAAAAATCGTCGAATATCAGCCCGAGTCCCGCGCTAAAATTCCCTCCGGCATATTCTTCCGTTCTTGTATTAAAGCCGCACCTGAGGCATAAAAACTGAAGCGGAGAATATTCGGCTCCTATATGGGTGGACGGATCATCATCAGCGGGTATGTCCAGATCGCAGACAAGGATCAGGGAATCCTTTGGCAGCATTCTGTATGAAACGCCGTAGCTGAATGCGGTCGGCAAAAGTCCGGACCCGAGGCCACCTATATTTTTGATCGCCGCCCCGACATTCAACTTTTTGATCGGTGTGGCAAAAAGCACTCCCACGTCCAGGCCGTACCCCGTCAATGCCGAACTGTCGATATTATCGCTGATATATTTTAGGCTGCAGCCTACCGAAACACCTTTCGCTATGCTGCGGCCATATGAAAGGGTAACGATCGTGTCGCTTGGGATGAACATCTTTCCTGTTCCGTTCTGCTCTGTGAGAGTGGTTTCCTCCATCTGGCCGACACACAGGTAGGTAACAGAAACACCGATCGATTCCGAGGAGCCAACAGGCCTGGCGTAAGACATGGTGGTAAGATTTATTCCCTGGAACCAGCTGTTATACATGGAAGAAAATTCGGGCGCTTTCAGCTGTACCAGTCCGGATGGGTTAAAGTATATCGCGCTTGTGTCGTTTGACAGTCCCACAAAAGTCCCGCCCATGCCGGAGGCCCTTACTCCTTCGGAGATCTTCAGGTACGCGCCGGCGGTGGTTCCTATAAGATCATTATAGGCCTCAGCGCGCATTCCCAGGGCAACCATTATCAAAGTGAGCATTAAAAATTTCTTTAACATTTTACGTGTTCCCTTAATCGATTATCGCTATCTTTCCGGTGGTCTTTTCACCGTCAGGCGCGAATATGAGATAAAGATATATGCCTCTGGCGCACCTGTTGCCCGCCTCATTTTTTACGTTCCATGTCCAGGTCGTCGTCCCGGACAGAACTGCCGTCCTTACCAGTGCTCCGGCTATCGTGTATATCCGGACGGTCGAACCGATCGGCAGGTGATCGAATACGACCCCGTTCGGCGGATCACCGATCTTGTATGGATTGGGATAAACCGCGGTGTTATCCAGGCTGTATATTTTCGAATCGAATATCCCGTAAATGGACAAATGGTCGGTGGTGAAAGTGAGGGAATCATTTGTTTTTTCGGTGATTGCAAAGCCATCATCCTTCCACTGAGAGAGCCCGGCGTCCCAATAAAAAGGTTTTGGATCCTGGTCAGACGAGGTAAAAGGCATCGTAATATAGATAGGGCCGCTAAAATGCGATATATCGGAAATAAAATCTATGGATCTTCCGCTCAGGGTCCTCTCAGCCGGAGGAGGCCCGGGAAGGTCTTCTTTTCTATCGGCATTGACCTCGATCGTTACCGTGGGTTCTATCGTAGAGGTAGTATATGGCACAAAGATCGTAACGTTGGTCGCCGGATCATGGATTGTGAACCCGGTTATAGAGACCGTGGCAGATTCTATGTTGCTCCAGGCGCTCCAGTTGTTATTATTGTCTTTAGCCCTTACACAAAAGGAATAATTGCCGGGCCGTGATATGAGAAAGCGATAATCATTGGTCGTAATGTGATCATCAATGGGCTCAAAGTTCGAAAGGGCAATATCGTCAAAGTAGAAATTTTCCAAGGCAACAGATGAATCAGAGCGGAACCTGAATCTTAAATAAATGGAATTCCCATTATATTGGGAAAGGGAATAGACTTTACTCTCCCATGTTGTTTGAAATTCGTTGAATGTGTCAAGCGTGTCCCAGTTGACCCTGTTAGTTGAGGCTTCCAGGTATACAAAATCACACCACCCTTCAAGGCGGTACCAGCACCAGAAACTAATCGAGGCGTTTGAGGAAGATATTTCATAGGAAGAAACGGTTTCCATGGAAGTTACCAGACTGTCCCCGGTCCCTGAATAATAAGAATAGTTCGGACTATGATACCTTTGACCTGAACGGGTAAATCCGGAAAGCCGCCATTTGGAGGCATCCCCCTCTGCATCATCGAACAATTCCACGTTTTCGGATTGCAATTCATAGCAGGCGATGCCCGATTCATCCGTGGCGGGAGACCAGGTAAGCCAGAGGTGTCCGCTCCCATCCTGTATTATGCTATCAAGGACCGGGATCGATGGAGGGATCTTGTCCGATGAATCAACAACAACAGACATTGTATCGCTCCAGTTGCTCCAATTTCCGAGATTGTTCTTGGCCCGGACCATGTATTCATAAATGCCGAAAGACTTATCCGTAAAAGAATAGAACGTATCGGGGATAGTATCGGATACTTTCGCAAAGTTGCCGCTTCCCGATATGCTGATGTCATCCACATAGAACCCTCCGAGATTGATCGAATAATCGGATTCATACCTGAATCTTACATAGACGCACTGGCCCGCGTATGAATTAAGGGAATAGGATTTTTTCTGCCAGGATGTTTGTGAGCCATTAAAAGTTCCCAGAGTGCTCCAGTTGGTCTTATTCGTAGAAACATCCACATAGGCATAATCAAATCCGTCTTCAAGGCTGTAGGAACACCAGAAATTTAATGTGTTGCAATCAGACGTGATCTCAATGGGCGACATGGAAACGATACTGTTGTTCAGGTTATTGTCGTCCCCTGAAAAAGCGCACATTGTGCCGCTTTTTGATCTTGCGCTGGAAAGGATGAAGCCTGTAAATGCCCATTGGCCCGAACCTGACTCAAAGTTATCATGAAACGAGAACGGACTGCATTTTTCCTGCAGCTCATAACAGGAAATCCCGCTTTCATGGCTTGCGCCGTTCCAGGATACAATGTAATTACCGTCGGCATTATCCGGTGTTTGCGATATTACCGGAGGCATGAACAAGCCGCTCAGAGCTTTGCATGCGTTTATCCTTCCGTAGCCGTAATAAATGTCAAATCCCGCGTCGCCCAGATCGTCCGCGTTCGTTTTTATTATCTGGTCCGCCTCATCGTTGGTCAGGGTTGGCTTGTTTGAAAGTATCAAAGCGGCAAGCCCCGCGACATGCGGGCACGCCATGGAGGTGCCTCCCAGCCTGGCATATTTTGTTCCTACCACGTATTGGGGGTAGCTGTCAAAAAATGATCCGCTGGCCGATCGTAAAGACAGAATATTATATGTGCTTCCACCACCTGGGGCTGAAACATCGATCCCCGTTCCCCAATTTGAAAAAGAGCATTTTATGTCGTTTTGATCGGATGCGGCTACGGTCAATGCGCATGGGATATTTGCAGGACTGTAATATGAAACATCATCATTGTTGTTTCCGGCCGCCGCCACCAAAACACATCCAAGAGAATGCGCATAATTGAATGCGTCGGTTAATATTTGCGAATCCGGGCGTCTGCTGGTTGGGCCCCAGCTGTTGCTGATCACATCGGCTCCATTATTTGCGGCATAAATAACGGAATTAGCAAGCCAATCGTCCCATCCGCCGTCTATGGCCAGGCCTTTAACCGGCATTATCTTGCACGACCAGGTTACGCCCACCACGCCCATTCCGTTGTTCCCGATTCCCGCGATCGTTCCGGCGCAGTGCGAACCGTGCCCATGATCATCCATGGGATCATTCGTATCATAAGCAAAATTCCAGCCTCTTATGTCATCCACATATCCATTTACGTCATCATCTATCCCGTTTTCGGCGATCTCGTCTGCATTACTCCAGACGTTCGATGCAATATCCTCATGGTTATAATCAAGCCCTGTATCAACTACTGCCACGACGATACTGCTGCTTCCCGTGCTGGTATTCCAGGCGGCTTCCGCTGATATTTTATGAAGCCCCCACATGTCCTTGTAAGTTTGTCCCCACGCTCCGGAAGAATTGTAATAAGTATCGTTCGGGACAGCGTAAGCATGCATCATATAGTTCGGTTCGGCATATTCCACCTTGGGATCTTTTTTTAATTCATCTATCACGGCATGGATATCGGTATTTGCGGGGAAAGTTAGAATCAGTATATTCGAAAGGTCCGGGGTCTTTGTCTTTTTGTCCGCTCTAAAGGTTCTTTTGGGGAATTTGCGCTTTATTCTCTCAATATCCAGGTCTTTGAACGTTTTTTTGACCTTAGTGAGCTTGTGTTTGGAGAGAATGCCGTTAACAGAATTGAAATTTGTCACCTTGTCCGGATCTGGTTTTGCGGCCGCCAATTGAGCCGCAGACATTTTTACCGAAGGCTTGAACTTGACTATTATTTCGCCGGGTGCGTATTCAGCTTTTGCCGCAAAAGCCGCGGCAGCGGATATCGCGAGCAGGAACGCGATCAAGACGATCTTTATTTTCACGAAATAGCCCTCCTAAAAAAGGGTCCCTTTGGCGGAATCGGCACATATAGTTATCGTCAATATTTGGCGAAATTTCAGTTAATCTTTAAATATATTTTGGCGGCATTTCCGCCATCATCAAGGAATATCGGCTTTTTCTTTAGATTTCTATACTTTTACTTCTTCCCCATCTTCAAATACGCACCGACCAATATTATTAAAAGTATCGGAAGCAATAAATCGCTCAAGTAGAGCATCGGCCCCGCGTTGTAAACTGCCATATTGCCGCTCAAAATAATATCGCGAATGTGCCCGATCCCTGCCCCGACCCCGAAAATACCCCCTATAATTGCTATAGCTAACCAGTATGTTCCGCGGAACCGGAAGCCGAGAAGCGCCGCAATGCCAATTGCAATGTTAGCTACCCCCACCTCGGTTAGTTAACCTACAACCGCCTGTTATCTGCTATTTGTAGGTTAACTTATCCTTGACAATAGTTAACCTACAATATATGATATTT
>CAZKZX010000139.1:0-5136 GCA_964557335.1 uncultured Methanomicrobia archaeon
CTTTAAAGCAGTACTGCAAGCTCGTTGCTGTTGCAGGAGGTATCCGAGAGGACAATATATCGGAAGCTCTTGCATCTGGAGCGGACATCCTTGTTGTAGGACGAGCGATAACAGCTGCTAAAGATGTCGAAGGTTCGGCAAGGATGTTCCTCGAAGGCCTCAAGCAAACCGATATAGATCAATTCAGAATAAAGACAGACTTTTAGGAGTTATAATTACGTGTCTTTAATCTGAATCAAGCAGTTTTTTGCTAATACTCCAAATGGAAGATACTAGCTTTTGAATAAAGCCTACGTCAGACGCTTTAAGTTTTTCACAACAGGGAAGTAAGTGTTTTAGCAAGAAACGTTAATGTTATTTAGCAACATCGTTGTTGTTGGTCTGCCGCTCAGAAGTTATACAGAGTATCTATGATAATTTCTGTCGTCCCTTATTTATAGTACGATTAGTCGCAAAACAGCCGTACCGTTGTGCTAAATTCCCTCAACAAAAATCAGTGGCACTAATTTAGTTGTGCTTTATCCTTACTTTTACATTCAATTTTTGATTGAAGTCTAATTCCAGTTCTACTGGTACAGGCTTTTCAGTAGAAATAATGGGTATTTTATAGTTTCTATTCTTATCAATTAAGAAGCATTTATAATAGTTGCGGGTAAGAATGACCTACCTTATTGGGTGCTATGACTAAAACTACACCTGTTGCTCAAGGAAGTACACTGCAGGTGTAAGTGATGAACTTTCTGTAACTGTGCGGCTCTAGCAAATCGAGTTTAATACTCGAGATACGATTGATGACGTTTATGTAACGCGGTTTTCATGAACGCGCCCTAAGAGGTGTAGATAATGAACCGGAGGTGTAGTACGTAATATGAACGGCAATGGGGACTGCAAACACAAATTTGTAGAGGTTTTATTCTTTAGGGACATCGATGGAGACAGGTATTTTGAAAAAGGCTCAATCTGTTCCGAGTGTCTATATGAAGTTCGTGAGCTAGAAGATAACGATATTCGTTCAAACATCCTTACCTTGTCAACTTAAAATTAAGCTTACAAGAGCAAATTCAACTGTTATATTTCAAGGGTTATAGTAAACAAATAAGAGGTCTAAAGTTTCACATAACATTTCAAGGGAGATCAAAAAAGCAGTGAGATCAATAAACGATTGTAGTGGCAACTATTAAAATTCATAATCGTTGTCTCTTACCGGGTTCTTTGGCACATTTTCATAAAGGTAGCAGTAAAAATAGCTAGAAGGCTGCAAACAAGAAGCAGCCAAATATCTAGTAGAAATAACAGACTCTATTATGCGAATGGCAAAGATTGTTATGGGACAGTCATCACTATTGTATTTCGTTTAACAATCAAAACCAGCCAGTGGACATTTGTCATTATCAATTTACTAGTTCTTTCGCTACGAGCGCAAAATTATTTTTCAGTGTTTTACTGAAGGTCTTCTGCCTGTATTTTCTGTAGAAATTCGTATTCAACTCTTGACAGACAAGCTGTTTCTACCGATTTCTGTTAGTCGTTTATTGTTGCTATATAACTTTCTTCTATGGGTTTAGATATTCATCTAAAAATAGTCATATTTGCGACTTTTTCAGACTTTTTCGAGCATATTCAATTTTAAACGCCTTCATATCAGAAAGCCTAAAATTAACAGTCGCATTTTGACTATGAAATTTTAAGAGTAATAGGTCTTCAAATGATCTTTTGATACCTATTGTTTGTTCCTTTAGGTCACTATGTAGTCGCAAGCATCAAGCGTAATTTTATAAATCCAGAAAGGATATATCTACAGAATTTATAATATCGTCGAGGTGCAACCGTTGAAACCCATCATTATTTTGAACTTTAAAACTTATATTGAGAGCACGGGAACTAATGCAGTGAAGCTTGCTTCACTAGTCCAAAAGGTAGGAAAAGAAACTGGCGTCATGATGATCGTAGCGCCTCAAGTTGCTGATATTTATCGAATATCGACAGAAGTTGATATACCTATCTATGCCCAGCACATCAATGGGCTGCCCTTTGGTGGATACACGGGGCACATACTTGCTGAATCTGTTGCTCAGGCGGGCGCTTCTGGGACGCTCATCAATCATTCGGAACGGAGATTGGAGCTTGCGGAGATAGATGCGTCACTTCAAGCCGCGCGAAGAGTTAGTATATCGACTGTTGTGTGCACTAACAATCTAGCGACAACAGCAGCTGCTGCCTCGTTATCCCCGGATTTTGTTGCGATTGAACCTCCAGAATTGATTGGTTCAGGGATTCCGGTGTCTAAAGCTAATCCTGAAATTGTGATTGGGGCGGTAAAAGCTGCAGAAGGTGTAAAAGTTTTGTGTGGTGCAGGAATTTCAAAAGGAGACGACGTACTGGCCGCGATTGAACTAGGTACGCACGGAGTACTTTTAGCATCTGGGGTTGTAAAAGCTTCAGATCCCGAAGCTGCTTTGAGGGGTTTAGTTGAATTTGTCTAATGATATCAAGAATAACTCTGAAATTGCACTCTGGAAGAAGTTAACGATAGAGCGTGCGGGACTCAATGCGAATCGTCAGTTAGATTGGCATTCCATTACATCTCTCTCTCTTGCATCCACGCCGATGATTGCTGATGCAATGGATGGAAGAAATGTACTTGAAGGAGTACATCCTGTTTTGCCACGAGGAAATGTCACAGGACCTGCAGTTACAGTCAAAACTGAGCCGTGGGATTGGGGAACTACTGTTAACGCTATAGAATCAGCGCAAGCTGGCGATGTCATTTTGATCGATAGCTCTGGCTCCAACGTGGCAGTTTGGGGCGGGCTTGCATCTCTTGCGGCGCAGAAAAAGAGAATCGCTGGAGCTATCATCTACGGCGCGTGTAGGGATATCGACGCAATACAGAAGCTTGAATTTCCTGTCTGGGCAAAGTCCATAACGCCGCGTGCTGGAAAACCCTTAAACAACGGTCATGTAAATATCCCGATTTCCATTGGGGGATCCACCATAGAACCCAATGATATAATAAGAGCTGATGCTGTTGGGGCTGTTGTTATACCCTCAAAAAAAGTAAGAGATGTAGCGTCAAAGGTTACGGTTATTTTAGAAAAAGAAAATATAATCGAAGAGGGGCTTATAAGGGGAAAGAATTTCAGCGATTTGATTGGATTTATGTCACTAGAATCGCTATAACAAGACTTTTTATATTATTATGCTTATCAACAACATTTAATGGCGATTGACCTACATGATGTTTTTTTGCATAAAATGCCGACTCTTTTGTTACTGGCAGTCGGCGGGCATACTCGGACATACATTTCTGTCGTTGCTAAAGAATGTGATTGCACTTACCCTCATGCGGTCAAAATTCTTTATGAAATGGAACAATACGGCCTTATAAAATCGGAAAAGCTTGGTAGGGTAAAATATGTTGAACTTACTGATTTTGGGAGGGTCATTGAGAGCTCGCTCAAACAATTGATAAAGACGCTGGGAGCGACTAATAAGTACACTCAAGACGATCTTTCGTATGTCGATTCGAAGATAGATAATATCATAAGCAAGGTCGATGTGATCAGACAAGCACTGAGGGAAAATCAACATCTTTCTGCCGAGGAAATCACTAAAGTGGGCAGGAGGCTCGGGCCATATTATCGAGAACTCAAAATAGTGGAAGGACTCGTTAAAGCTCAGCCTAATAACTATATCGTTGAAAAAGTTTCAATCGCTAAAAGCGAATTAGCTGAAGTTAAAGCTGAGATTGCGAGCAAAAGAACAAAAGGGTAGAAATTATCTCACCGGATAGTAATCCTTCACGCGTATCGTATCTTCTAAAAACGGTGTGGATACTTCGTGTAGTACTGTATTCGTACTCGCCACAATTGTATGTCTTTCGTTAGGCTTTATGTGAATAGTATCCCCCGCTACAAAGTACTCTCTCCGATCTTCAAATTGAATGTACCCAGTTCCTTGAATAATCAACATTGTCTCGTCTTTTCGCGGGTGATAATGGCATGAAGACTGGTATCCCTCTTTTAAAAACAATTCTTTTAAGAGGTATAGGTCAGTATATATAAGTATCTTCTCGTACCCCCACGGCTTTGGGGTTTTGTACTGAAATTCTTTCACTATACGGGCTTTCCCGTCTTCAGTATAGAAAGTAGCATAGAAGTTGTATTCAGTATATACAGCGAGGTCACCGATATCGGCAAGCGTTGGGAAGAGTTCATCTATTTCGTCGCCAAGCTCAAAAGCCGAGAGTTGATAACCGTTCTGAATGCAAAATATTCCTCCAAACTCATCGTACACCTCGGAATCTAAGAATCCGCTATTGCTGACGTCAAAGAGTTTACTCGACTTTCGTGCATGTGTTGTGTAAATCATGATCGGAATCTTTGCTTGTTCGAATTTGATTATCATCTTTTTAAGGTTGATGTCAGTTATGACACCAGCGTCAATAACTAAGACATCATCATCTATTTGACCAATCGCTTCAGCTGTATGTTTGAAGGTTCGCGAAGCCTTCTTGTAGGTTAACGCTACTCCTTTACGCTCCGTTCCGAGTTCTTTTCTTATAGTTTCTGATCTAAAATCTGTCATAAGCACTGCCTGATTGATGCCTGCGCTGACGACGTCAAGCAGTAGTTTGTCCATAACCATTAATCCTGGTGTTAATTCTATAAGTGGATTCGGTTTATCCTCGCATACATTACGATTCTTTCCGTAACCGTCACAAAATATCAAACTCTGCATAAAACTCGTTTCAGACTATTGTGCTGCTTATATATCATTCTTTTTGATGCATTTCGCGAACGTATTCATAGCACGTAATGCACGATGCACAAAAGTTGAATGAATTTTCATTATAAAGGGTAACGTTAATTAATAAACTATAGGTATTATATAGTGAAACGCTTTAAGTCTAATCGTTTTGGAGAGAACCTCATGGATATAGTTATGGTGACAAGTTGGTCGCCGCGGCACTGCGGAATAGCAACGTATAGCTCGGAGCTCGTCAGCGCTTTAAGGAAAGCAGGTCACACAGTACACGTAATTTGCCATACGGATGAAGAGTATGGAGGTCACAAAGAGGCAGATGTTTATCCTGTTATTGACAATCGTGACCCTGGGTGGGACATAAAAATATAT
>CAZKZX010000140.1:0-5075 GCA_964557335.1 uncultured Methanomicrobia archaeon
GCATATAACCTACGTAGGCATATCCTAAGGCCACTGCTAAAAAAATCAGTGCTGCGACGAGCCAGTTATAAATCACGCACGCTAGCACGAGCCCGCTTCCAGCCAATATGATCGCATAGAGCGTTGCCGCTGATCTCGAGATCAGACCACTCGCCAATGGTCGCAGTGGCCACTTCCGCTTATCCCGCTCTGCGTCGACAACGTCGTGTGTTACCAGCGACGCTGCCGTGACAAGCCACGCAACGACAAAAGCAACTGCAAGTCGGGGGTCATCAAATTGCCCACCTGCCAACGCTGCCGTACCCGTTACTACCGGTAAAACTGAAAAAGCAGTCGCGGCAACCCGTTGCATTGTGATGAGTCCGATAATCTTATTTCGGAATGAGGGTCTTGTCGGCGCGGCGAGTCCAAATAACACATCTGCTACCGATACTTCAGCATTCTCCATATCCTTCTGCTCCCAGTTTAATTAACTAACGGGATCATTGTTTTAAACGTTACTTTCAGTATTAATGCGTTAACGTAATTGTATGGATAGCAAGGTAGTTTCGGTGCATAGTTATAGGTGATAGTCATTGTAGATGAGGCAAACAAAAGCCCGAAGAAACGACTAACAGGGCGTAAGAATACCTTGCATTTGTGCTGGAAGAATTCTATGGCTCACACCTATGTGATGGTACCTATACCATGTTCTGTTGGAGAAGCGGGAATCTCACCGTAACGCAAAAGAATGCACAAAAATTTAGCACTATACCGCTTTATCGATCAGTTACTTTTTCACGACAGATGTTGACGTGGCGGTTGTAGCAAGTGTTGCCCATGTCGCATTTCCCTAGATACTACGGGTTTTGAAGAGAAGGGGTGCGTGGGAAACAGAGCTGATGTCGTGGGTTTAAATGGAATCTCCGCGCTACATCAGCTTTTTTGTTGCTGATTCAATCGTAGTTTTGTATGCAAACACGCGGGCACACTGCCTCCTCCACCACCGAAGAGATCGAGGGAATGGACGTCAATCGTAAGTGGTAGTGTTAATCTACTTCGAAAGAGCACTTTTCGTATCACCTCATGTTATTTTCTGAATTGTATGATATTATAATGACTGTAGCCTCTCGCTGTATTTCTTTAGGTGATGCTCCCGCTCTTCCTCGGGCACATACGGGGCCCCCCATACCACAAATGGCAGCAGTGCCTCCATGCCAACGTACTCAAATATGGCGTGGGTGATGTAGGTGAGCAGCGAAGTAATATCGCCGTGCACCCCCCCTCGTGAGTACATCTCCTTTGAACTGCCGGCAGTAAAGGCCAGCATGGCCTTCTTGCCTTTGAGCAAGCCAGCATCGTAGTGCCTCTGTTCCGCAGCATTAAATGCAATTCCTGGGGCAAACACCCGATCAATCCAGCCCTTCATGATGGCAGGGAAGGACGTCCACCACAAGGGGAATTGGAAGAGCAAGAGGTCCGCCCATCGCACCTTTTCAATTTCTCTTTGTAAATCTTCAACAAAAGTACCCGTTTTAGCTGCATGTAATTGTTCTCTCTCGGGCTTGAACTCGTCAGGGTTTTTTCGTTGTAAGAAGTCATCCTGGTCAAGGACTGACTTGAACTTCATCGCATAAAGATCGGATACTAAAACAGTGTGTCCGTTATCTGTTAATGTTTTCACTGCCGTATCTCGCATGGCTGCGTTAAACGACTGTGGGTTGGGGTGTGCATAAATAATTAAGACATTCATTTTTTGTTCACTTCAGATTGGCGTACTTTTTGTAGGCTTAAATTCTTTTCCACCGCTTCATGCAGTCCTAAACGTTCAAGCCCTCACAATGCAATCTCTCTCCCAGTGCTGAATCTGACGTGTTGACATGATCACAACCGCCTTGTGGCGCAACTATTCATTGTTTGACGTTATATTAAAAAGCGGTGCAACACATCGATTTTATCATACATCTCTCGCAAATCGACATCGTTGAATTGCACATATACCGCAGTAGGTGTCAAGTCAATTTAAAAGGCGTGTTTTAGAGGCTCCAAATTGCAAAATATCTTGTTTTTTGATATAGTTAATACACATGGACCTGTTTCATAGACGTGAAGTTTCACTTTCCTTGTGCCTTGCGAGTTCCTTTCGAAACATAGTCGAAGAACCTCTCAATGGTATCATCTGATGTCTATTCCGCGCGAATCCTCGTTCGTTTCTCTGCTCTGCGCAACTCGGACAGAATCATACGGTTTAGAGCTCGAGCGCTTTCTCCTTCAAGCTCTACCTCAACTTCGAATCCTTGATCTGTTTGTCTGATGGTTCCCTTTTTAACCATGATCTGTTCAAGAGCCGGTTTGATGGCTGATGGATTATCGCTGCTTACTTGTGCCCATAGCCTGAACTTCCTCTGAGCCATTTTTGCCTCCAGTAAAGACTATGTAATTTAAAGGGGGCAGAAATAACCTTCCTATCTTAAAGCTGCATAAGGCGATTGTTCATTTCCCGATTTTTAGACAAGAACCTAAACACAAACCAAATTACTGCTGCTAATAGTACAATGACTAAACTAATATAACGGCTGTTAGCAAAGCTATTAAGCCTGCGCACGCCTTTCACATCTCGATTAAATAACGCTGATACCGCTCCGTTTAAGCGATCTAGTCCTGTTAACTCGGCCTATTTCTTCGAAATTGAGGAAAGCCACGCATGGATTCCGCTTGGTCTCAATCTGCTTTCCATGATCACCGGTCTTATATAGTTAATGTGCCACCCATCCTGGAATGAGTTTCTTATTTCCGCCTGCGTCACCCGCCGCGGCCCATGGTCTCCCGGTTCCAATTCACTGAAACAGAGCATAAAGTACGTTCCTCCACGATCCATGACGGTCGCAAGGTTATCGACAAAAAGTGGACGTTCTTCATCGCTCAACGTGTGGAACAGTCCTGTGTCAATGACGGTATCGAACGTTCTCCCAAGTGTGTGCAGCTCTAATACGTTCAATACGAGAAATGTTACCGCTAGATGACGCTGAGCGGCTTTCTCTTGTGCTTTGTGGATTGCAGCAGAGGTAAAATCAATTCCCCACACTTCGTGACCATGTTCGGCAAAATACAGGGCATTCTCCCCTGTGCCGCATCCGATATCGAGTACCGATCCGACGATTTGTCCGGCCCGTTCTAACTGTATATACTCTTTCTGAGGATGCCCAATATCCCAGGGTGGTTCGCCGTGGTAAACCGATTCGAAGAAGTCCGTTTCCATGAAATGACCATTTATCGGCGAATAGATAAAGTTAATGAAACTTTTGTTTAGTCATTAGTGATACATAAAGGCCTGCTTATCACCCCTATCCGAAAGTGCTAGATTATCTATCTTTAAGCAAGATAAGTGGGCAAGGGCGGCAACGAAGGGATAGCGGAGTCGCCGCCCCCTAATTGGACTTTTAGCAGCCTCGGCAATGAAACCCGCAGTCGCATCAGGTTGGGACACTATAGGCACGTGGCTTGCGGAGACGTTCCTGACGGTCGCCTTCATTTGCTGCGTGCGTGATAACCATTAGTGAGGGGTATGTCAAATAAGAGCGTGTTGATCACCGACGGTAGCCGATACGGAAGCACCGCAGAAATCTCCCATGAGATTGCAAAGGTATTTGAAAGCGAGGGGCTGACAGGAACTGACTGACATGATGTCTGGTACATGGTTCGAAGAACGTTGAGACGTTTTCATTCGTCGACTAGGCTAACATCAAGCAAGTGTGTCATTTATCATCGTGATAATTATGTCTGGCACCAAACCGTTGTTTTTGTTCATTTCCGCAACGGTTTCAAGTGGGATCCATTTAGCTCCCGTCACACCGTTTCGGGCAACAGGAAAGCCGCTCGTATATTTCGCTTCGAAACAAATGAGTATTACCTGCTTATCCCACTGAGTATCTGGATCATAGGAAACATACGCCTTAACCTGGCGAATTATATCAACTGTAACGCTCGTCTCTTCATAGCACTCTCGTGCGGCACACTCTTCAAGTTTTTCGCCCATTTCGAGTTTGCCGCCGGGAAGCACCCATTTTCCCGCCCAATATCCGCTCTGCTGTTCCACCATTAGCACGAGATTGTTTCTGATGGCGCACGCCACACAGCCGGTCATGTATTTGCCTATCATCACATAAAAGAGGGACTTTTGGCTTATCAACTTACTTCATGATGAGATGCACAAGAGGTACTCGTAGTAAAAAGCGAGGCGCTGTCAGGAAAACGTATAGGGGGGCACCGCTAAAGGCACCGCGACACTGACTAGGTGATGAGGGATGGTTTCATCCAAGAAGGATGTGAGATTCTCTGGAAATAACAAGGGGTAAATTTATATGGAATTTGTTATTTATCGCTAGTCAATGATGAAAGGTGAAGAGATTGAGGTTGATGACACTGTTAAAAATTTTATAATGGACCGGGGAGGTAATTATCGAGTGACGACTACGTGTTCTGGAGCGCTCATTTTGCCAACTTCAATAAGCCCCCCGAAAGAAACCGACATCATGATAGAGATTGGTGCTAGTACTCTCTATGTATCGATTTATCAAGCACGCTGGATAAAGCGTATTGATAAACGAATGCTGTACTATGTGCATTTCTAAAGCTAAATAACGAAGTGTACGTTGTTTTAATATCAACAACGGTCATTAGTGATTCCAACGTATGAGTTCGGATGGTTAACCGTATGGTTAAAGCGCCATACTTTCACCCATCTGTATTGCGCGCCGCATCTCTTCTTTCAACGCAGGTGGCAGCCCCTTTATATCAACGTCAAGAAATCCTCGGACAATCGCAGCAGTCGCTTCGTCTTCGCTCAGCCCCCGTGTCATAAGATACGCTATTTCTTCTTCTGCAATTTTTCCAACCGCCGCTTCGTGCGACATCTCAACGCCGGGGACGGCTCCATCAAGCTCAGGTATAGCGTAGACTCTGCCGTGTTCTCCGAGTATGAGCCCCCGACATTCGAGATGACCTTTCACATCGGGGCTTAGCCCTGTTATATTTCCTCTCGAGATTACCTCGCCACCATTTGTGATTACTCTCGATATCACATCCGATTTGCACTC
>CAZKZX010000141.1:0-5006 GCA_964557335.1 uncultured Methanomicrobia archaeon
GTAGGCTCATCTAACAATAGCACGTCGGGATTAATGGAGAGGATCGAGCCGATGCATACCTTCTTTCTCTCGCCACCGCTCAGCGTATGAGGTGCCCGGTCCTTTAAATTAGAGAGGCCCATCATCGAAATGACCTCTTTCGTTCGCTGTATGACTTCTTCTTGTGGAAGACCTAGCTGTAGCGGACCAAAGGCGATCTCGTCGAAGACTGTGGAGGAGAATAGTTGGACATCCGGGTCCTGGAATACAAAGCCTACCTTTGTTCGGAAATAGCGAGCAAACTTATTATCTTCGAGCGAGTTGAATCCGTCTTCCTTCACCAGGTTACCGAACGCATAAAATTCACCAGACATTGGGAATATTAGCGCATTTAATATAGCGAGAAGCGTAGATTTTCCACTGCCATTGGAGCCGATGATCGCAATCTGCTCTCCTGCGGTCATCGTTAAGTTCACGTCCTTCAACGCCTCGAACTTTTCCAAATATGTATAAGATACGTTTTGTAAATCGAAGATTGCCTGCATAGTATGACCTTCTAGATGAACGCTAAATTCTGATGATATTCTGGGAGACAAGCGCCAGAATCGAGCTGAACGTCAGCGCGCTTACGATTACCGCGTAATCCCTCTTATGCATCGCATAAATGTGCAAGAGTTTCACGTCGCCATCAAAGCCCCGCGAGATCATAGCTCCTTGTACCCTATTGCTTATGTCCAATGATTTAACGAGTATATACCCAACACGGCCTCCTACCCACCTTTGCTCTTCCCGTAAAGGCAGATTCCTAATCTGCCTGCTCTTTCTGGCCTTAAAAAAGTCCGTCATCATATTCAAGAGCAGGAAGATATACCTGTAGCACATGTTAAGTGTCAGGATATACACCTTCGGAACGTGAATTGATCGGAGCGATTTGAAGAGCAAATCACGCTGGGTTGTGAGAAACAATAGTACTGTGACTGATACGCACGTAGCCACTCGTAGGATGAACGTGGCAACGTAGATCGTGCCCTGCCTCGTGATGTAGATAGTACTAGGCAGCAAGATCGGTCCCAGATGTGTGCCGTTGCCCAGAGTAACGAGTGTGACCAACCTATCGCCTGGCATAAAAACATTGAACAGCATAGGCAGTACAATGACGCCCGCAAAAATAGGGATGAACACCCATACGCGTTTAACAAAGAATAATACTTCTATCCTGCTAAGATAGGCGAGCAGCAAGATCAATAAATATACGACGAATAGCACCCGGATATCCCTAGTCAGACTCACGGCGACAATGAGCGCCAGGGCAGAAATTAACTTTACACGCGGATCAAGGCTCTGCAATAAACCATTACGTTTTGCAAAGCCCTCGGAGATAAGGCTCTCCTGAAAAAAATCGAGAGCGCCATAAATTGTCTTCTGTACAAAGCTCTTTTTCTTGGCAACACTAGCTGCGCCCTTATATGGGCCGATTTCTACCTCTTTCATCCACTCGGGTATCACGAGATTGCCCATGGTTTTATATTAGGCGATATAGTGTTAAGCTTTACATATTTAACACCCTTAAGCGCCATCACCTTCTCTGCTACCTCTTTGATGACTTTGCCCTCGCCCTGCAGCATAATAATCTCCAAGCAATTATTGTGGTCAAGGTGGAGGTGGACGGATGTGTTGATCAGACCCGTATAGGCGTGCTCTATCTCGGTCAGGTTGTTGACCAGCCCTCGTTGGTCATGCTCGTAGACAAGCGAAATGGTTCCTATGCGTTCCCCGTCGATCTCTTCCATCCACTTATAATTAATAATGTAATTCCTTATAGCATCCCGTATACCCTCGGAGCGCGACGAGTAGCCTCGCTTCGCTATAATCTCGTCGAACTGATCCAGAAGGTTATCCGGCAGAGACATGCACGTGCGCTTCAATACCTGACTCATTGTAACTCCTTGTATAATATGTAATAATTTTTTTAACAATAGTATTACTTGCGATACTATAAATGTTTTGACTGAATGATTTTGCCGGGTGATCATAAACCATCCAACTCCTTCAATACTCGTCAGATTCGTTTAGCAAGCGGTAGTTATTCAGCAAGACTGCTCGAGAGTTGGGTATTTTCATTTCAATCTTAGCAATGAACGAACGTTTATATAGTACGCGAAGGATCTTTCGCATATGCCAGCTAGGTCCGTTTACGACGATGATCTTGAAGCAATAATGATGGCAGCAGACGAGAGTCCAGAATACAAGGAAGATATCATCGAGAACTTCGTTTCGCGGCATTCAAAACGTAAAAAACGACGGCTGGGCAATTGGTCAAGCGCCGCACTCATACTTTTAATTGCCATATTTTGTTCTATACTGGTTGACAGGGTCGTGTCATTCCCGCTGAGCGCCTTTGCTCTTCTCTTCATATGGCTCGGTCTATTAGGCTTTTACGCCGTTAACAGGGCCCTTTCTGTCGTCGAAAGTTCCCTTTTGAGGATGTTGTTAAAAAGGCTACTGTCCCGCAGAGGGGTTACCTCATTCGCCCTCACTATTGCGAACTTTGGCATAAAAAAGCTGCGCAGATGGTAACGCTTCGCGTTAGATGGATGCCACGGGCTCTTATTTTGACATGTAGGTGATCCTTACGTGGTTAGCCTAGATTTTGTGATGCAGTAACAAGATCAGATGGATGCGTTCCTTTACAGTAGAGCGTTCTTTCAAAGTTAAAATTTCTCAGCGTTACACTACCGTTAAAGATGGCCTTTGGCTGCGCTAACTTTAAATTGCAAACGGTAGATTGATTCAACCCTCTCAAGGGTGTCAACATCATCAGGTCCCTTATCGTCTCTTATCCGCACGATGCGAGGGAACCTCAAAGCATAGCCTGAAGCATAGTTTGGGCTTTTTTGAATTTCATTAAACTTAACTTCGAGGACGATCTGCGGTTCGACGTCTACCACACGCCCCCGTTCACCAATTATCGTTGGCTTAATCTCCTCAGTGAGCAGCTTTATTTGTTCATCTGAGGCCCCGCTTGCGACCTTCCCTATGGGAGCCCACCGACCCGTGTTCTCGTCTCGTGCTGCAAGTTCGTACGATGTGATCCAACCGGCCTTCCTGCCGTGACCATATTCGGCTGATAGCACGATGAGGTCGAGCGTCTCAAGGGCCTCCTTTATCTTAACCATCTTCTTTCCACGTATTCCTGGGCTGTAGTCAGCGTCAAGCTCTTTCGCCATCAAGCCCTCGTGTCCCGCGTTTATAGATTCATCGAAGAACGTCGCAACTTCATCTACGTTATCGAGTATTCTGAAGTTAGACAACTGACACCTCTCGTCGAGGGGGATCACGACCTTCTCGAGCGTTTCACGCCTCAGATGAAACGGCGCGTCAACTTGACTTTCTCCATTCAGATATAGTATGTCAAAGGGTCTCAACTGCATCGGAATCTCTGCACTGAGTTCTTTAACCCTGTACTTTCGTCGAAGTCTATTCAAGACATTTTGAAACGGCACGACTTTCCCGGTTTTTTTATCCACTGCTATTGCCTCGCAGTCGAGGATGACTGAGTCCGCTTTGACGCTCTCTCTCACTTCCTCCACCACGTCAGGCAGAGCTGCGGTCAAATCCTCCATCCTTCTGGAGAAGAGCCTGATATTGTCGCCCACCTTGTGGATTTGAAGTCGTGCGCCATCGTATTTGACTTCAAATGCCGCCTTTCCCCCCATTGCATCCAAGGCCTCATTAAAATCCGAGACGGTCTGTGCGAGCATCGGACGCACTGGTCGCATGGGGGCGATGTTGAGCTCCATTAAGCCCGCTAATCCTTTCGCTTTGGCAATTTTAGCGACGAGTCCGATATCATTAGTAAGCATCCACGCTCTTCGCACAGCCTCCGAGGGCACGTCAAATGCCTTTGATATTGCGTCCTCTGTAACGCCTTCTTTCGATCCGGTAAGGAGGGTTCTTATTACGAGGCTTACTATGTAGCACGCCTCTCTAGGAGTTGCCCTGCTCAACACACTTGACAGGAGCCTCTGCTTCTTCTGTGATGAGCCCGGTCCCTTTGCAGCAGCCATGTCGGCGAACACACGGTAGAGCTCAGATAGCGTGATATCACCGAGTTCTGCGAAGCTCATCACTACTTTTTTCTCAAACAACTTCATTGCCGTGATGCCGAGATGTCCCGTATCCCGATAACTCGCCACGACTTCCTCAGCAGTTTTGCCGGTGATGTTCGCTATCACCTTGATGATCGACTGCCCGGCCATGCCGATTTCGCGCGTATCCCATGGGGGAAAGATCCTCCCTGTTAAGAACGTGCACGTTATCTCCAAATCCTCTTCCGGAGCCCGCTTTAAGAATTCAGCAACGATTTCAGTCTTTTTCAGCCTCGACGCGTACGAGCTCAATTCATCGAAAACTTCTACGAGTTCCTTGAAGTACATCAGATCGTTTCCACATAAAATAAGAGGGGCTATGTATTAACATTTTACGAAACGAGATCATAAAAGAACTAGGGGAGAGACACAATGGTATATTCAGTTAGCTTAAGCACTTATACAATGCTACAGCATGCCCCCCCACCCAACCTCATCGTCAAGGTAAAAACCACCGCACATGTTGATTGCCAACCTAAGTCTGTCGCTCTCTAGTCAATGGTAACAACGTCAAGGGAGCCACTAGTTTCGGGGGGTGCCTTAACAGACTTCAGAAATTATCGTTCTTTTGCATCCAAGTAAATTGCTCAAACGCCTCCTATTTGTCCAACCGTCATATTAACTCTCTCGCTAAGGGAAGTCGCGCAATCCACTTTTTATCAGGTATGCGAACGACACTAGAACCCATGCCCTGCTGTCCTGAACGGGTCATCCAAGTTAACATTGCCGCGAAGCCGTCAGAACGAACAACGATCGATTGCGCGTAGGCTTAACGGCATACTCATAAACGGTAGCACCAATGGTGTTAGCATAAGTGGCGACGTGATTTAAATAAATACAGATCCTAAATTTACGTAATGCTTACGAAACGAATTATTC
>CAZKZX010000142.1:0-4991 GCA_964557335.1 uncultured Methanomicrobia archaeon
TTAAAGGCGAGAACGGTCGTTATGCCTATTCAAGGTTCCTATGAACTCACCGTGCTTTTTCTATCACTTGCTGATGTTACGAGACTTAAGATATTGAATCGGCTGCACGAACAAACCTCGCTGCACGACATATGTGATGAGTTTGAGCTTCTCGTGCACGAAGGAGTCCGACAGCTTCGGCGTCTCGAGGATGTGGGTCTGGTAGTAAAGTTGCCTACAGGCGATTATATCTTGTCTAATTTTGGTCAAACGATAATGCCGTTGCTGGAGGGCATCAGTAATATTTACGGCTTCTTAGAGTACTGGGAAACGCACTCAACGAGCGAACTACCTCATTATTTGGAGTTACTTCCCGCAGAATTGTATACGGATTTTATTGACGATAGCATCGCTCTGTCCAACGTCTCTACTAACATAATGTCGACCGCTAAAAAATTTTTGTGGGCTTTAAACGAAGATATAACGACCGGGGACTTCAAAGCGAAAGAAGTTAGAATCTTGGTCTCAACTACCTCGGGCCTCGCTACGAAACAATCGAGATATGTTAAAAATATTCACACGCAGCTCGTGCTAAACGAATATGAGGCAAAGATCTCTTTTCCAGGCATTACGACAAATAACGAACTGTACAAAGACAGTAGCAGTGGTTTTTTATCTAAAAGTCCAAGTGCAATCTATTGCCTGCTAAAGGATTTTTTTAACTTCTTGTGGGAATTCAAATCTATTGAAGCGCCGCTTCGCTGAGAAACTTTAACTAGTATGCTATATGAGGACATCTTAGGAGGCTTTGAATGGCAAAAGATCCTGTATGTAATATGGAAGTGGACGAAAAAACTGCTAGATATGTAAGTGACTACAAAGGAAGAAAGTACTACTTTTGCGCACCTGGATGTAAAATCCTGTTTGACAACGAGCCCGAAAAATTTGTGTAAAACAGACGTTAAGAAGGTGTCAAACAAGCAAGAACTTTGATAACGTAACAAATCGTGCGCTCGCAGCTTGTTTGTTTTAATTGGTTCGCGTACGGCGGATAACAGAACGCGATAACATTTCGTTTATCGTAGAGACGTTTGGGATGATCTACGAACAATACAGTACGCTGATGTCGACGCTGTGCACTTCTAATTACATAAACCGCAAAACTTCTTGCTTGCTTAACGAGACAGCGTTCGAAATTTTCAGTTTTTTTTATCCGTCTCACGTCAATTCTAGTGGCCTTGCTTCACGTCACACAGCCGGATAGGACGGTTAACGCTTGCAAACTAGTCGAACGGGAATATTACCCTTGCCCTGTCGCTCACAACGTATAGCCTGTCATTAGACTATTGTATTCGCCTAAATAAGAGCGCACCGGCAAACATCATCACAACGAAGAAGCCCAGCATCACCCCTATATCGGTCATTATTGGAAACTCGTTGATACCTGTGACCACGTACCTCATGGTATCTACGCCGTAGGCAAGTGGATTGATACGCACCAGCACTGTCATCCATACCGGGAGATTATTAACAGGGAAAAATGCGCCGCTTAGGAAGAATATAGGTAGCACGAGAAAGTTGCTTACCATCTGAAAGCCTTCCATGCTTTCAATTCTTGAAGCGACTGCTATGCCGAGGCCTACGAACCCCATACCAATCAGGAATAGTGTGAGGAGCGCAAGCAGAACGCTCACGCCGAGGTGCAAACCACTCGTAAATTTTACTCCGATAAGTGTTGAGAGTCCGAGGATAATCGCTCCTTGAATAATGCCCGTGGTAGTCCCGCCGAGACTTTTACCCAAAACGATTGATGTCCTTGACACCGGTGCGACCAGGATTTCCTTGAGAAACCCGAACTCCTTGTCGAAAATGACACTCATGCCGGAAAAGATGGATGTGAAAAGAACGGTCATACACACGATTCCGGGGGCGAGAAAGTTTACGTAGTTCGTGCCGATGCCAGGAAACCGGAAGCTTGAACTAAATCCAGAGCCAAAAATTACCAGAAATAGAAGTGGTTGAGCGAGCGATGAGACGATTCGAGACCGGGTTCGTACATAGCGTATCATCTCCCGGAGCCATACGGTGTAGATGTCTGAGAAAAAGTGCATTCTGCTGTCTGGCAACGTTAATGCCTCCGCATCATAGCTTTCATATGGCCCAAGTCGGACACTTCCTCAGGTCGTATCTCGCGGCCCGTGTACTTTATGAATACGTCCTCTAATGTCGGCTCTTTTAAGGTGACCGACGGCACTTGCACGCCTTCCTGTCTGGCGAGGTCCATGAGAATCGGTATTGCCGTCTCCCCTTTATCGACACTCAGACGGATGCTGCCATCAACGTGTTGCACAGACCTCACGAAGTCAAGTGGCTCTACTTTTTCAATAAATTTGCCGTTGTCAGGCGTAATCTCCATTGTGACGACATCGCCTCCGATGCTGTGTTTTAGCCCGGTCGGGCTCTCCTGTGCAACAATTACACCATGGTCGATAATGGCTATGCGGTCGCACAAATGATCTGCCTCATCCATATAGTGAGTGGTAAGGATCATCGTAATCTTGCTTTCGTCGTTAAGTTTTTCTATGTAATCCCAAATGTGGCGCCTTGTTTGCGGATCGAGGCCCAACGTGGGTTCATCTAAGAACAGCACTTTAGGTTCGTGCAATAGCCCCCGCGCGATTTCGAGCCTCCTCTTCATGCCCCCAGAGTATTTTTTAACAACGGTGTTAGCCTTATCTTTGAGTTCTACAAGATCCAGCATTTCGTTAATTCTCTCAGATCGATTCTCTTTTGGAACGTGAAACAGCCGCGCGTGAAAGTCAAGGTTCTCTTTCCCTGTAAGATTGTCGTCGAGGCTCGGGTCTTGAAATACGATACCGATTGATCTCCTGACATTCTCCGGATCCTGTGCTACGTCGTATCCCCACACTCTTGCCGAACCACTTGTCGGTTTTAAAATGGTACACAGCATGGAAATCGTAGTGGTTTTCCCTGCCCCATTGGGACCTAAAAGCCCGAAAAGTTCTCCTTCTTCAATTTCAAGATTTATGCCTTTAACGGCTTCTACCTCTTCGAACTTTTTTACAAGGTCTTTCGCGATGATAGCTTTCATTATAACCTCTTGAACTGATAGCTTGATTATTGTATAATATAAACTGATATATCACTATACGATACTTACTGCTATTTACCTTTATCTGCAATGTTTCCTGAATATTAATAGTCTGTGAACGCTGCGGCGTCTGCCCTAGAACGCAATGTGCGTCAATCAGGTCTATTTTAAGCTGTTACGACTGTTGAAATAAGGCGGCACGTTGAGAGGATTATGGCAGGTACTTGTACCGCGTGATAATAAGCAGCACAGCAACGAGAGCACTCACGCCGATAAGCACAAACCCATATGTGAAAGTATGGGTCACGTCAATAGTAAATCCAAAAATTGGAGGCGCGAGCATCGCTCCTGTTGCACAAGCGACGTCGAGCATGCCGGAACCGGTTCCTGCGCGTTGTGCTCTCACAACCTGTGACATAGCAGTAAACTGGACACCGTGAGGCAGGCCCATTGGAATGGTCCACATTATAAGGATGATAGTTATGATGAGCAAGGGAATTTGATGCGTGCTCGACACGGCAAGAGCAAAACACATTACAGCCCCCCCGCCCCATCCAACGACAAGCCACGGCGCTCGTCTTCTCGTCTTATCTGAGAACCATCCGCCGAGAGCTTCTGTTAGTGCGATGGTTAGCCCCGCAAGAAGTCCGACGTATCCTGCGATCAACGGTTCTATGCCTTGAATTTCGATTAGATACGGAACTATCCACGTAAAAAAACCGCCGAAGGTGAACAATGCGCAAAAACCCTGTATGGCAATGATCCAGACTTCTGGAATTCGAAAAATGCTCGTCTCACTATCAGGTATAACACTTTTTTCTGCGCTTTGATCGAGCGATAATCCAACGTCTTCCGGTCTATCTTTTACCGTAATCAGTATTATAAACGCGCTCACGAGCGCAGAAGCGGCCATTAAGTAAAAATAAGACCTCCAGCCGAACGTCAGTGCGCACCACAGTGCAACTTCTAAACATATCGCGGAACCCAAGAAGTTGCCTGAAATAAAAACGGCAATCGGCCACGCTCTTTTCTCCTCCTCAAACCACTGCGATATGAGCCGAATTGAGGGGGTGAACCACCCACCCTCTTCTATGCCAGAAATAAGACGTATGAGCAACGCTTGACCGTACGTCATTGCGAGGCTCCCGAACGCCAACATCGGTGCCGCAGTGAGGGCGATAATAGGCACTAATATTTTCTTGGAAGCATTCAGTTTGTCCGCTATAAAGCCGAAAATGAGCGTGCTTGGCAGGTACCCCGCAACAACAGCGGAGGCAATGAGTCCTGCTTGAGCGTAGTTGATCTTTAGGTCATCCATGAGGAACGGAATAAGGGCCCCAAAGCCATACCAGTAAGCAAACATTACGATAGCAGAGGGGTATAGCCCGGCAACCATTAGCCATTGCCATCTTTTGAGTCGCATTCATATGCTTTTTTTATTTAATAAATATAAATTGATTGTTCTACGATTTACTTGATTAATTGAGCCGATAAAAGCAGTGTTTTGTAAAATAGGTAAATAGAATGAATTGTAGTGCACGTACGAAACTACGTCACTAGAGAGCGCCGAGATGAACTCGTGCTCTCAGAGTTGAGCTTGCCTGCTGAGGAGTCGCAAGAAATACAAAAAAGAAAGCTGAAAAGCATTTTAGAAACGAAAATAACTCAGGAAATAGAAAAAGTACGTATGAATAAGGCCAAGGTTGAGATCATTATGCGCGAAATGCTTCCTAGCATGTGTGGGAAGAGAGACGGGATATCGAATTTTGGCAAATATGAGTAACCGAAAAAGGGGGAGACAATCGTTAAAAGTAAGATGCTACAACAAGTTACGTTGTTTGCAGAAAACGAACCGGCACACCTCACAAATGCGATGAGAATTCTTTTGAACGAACGCAGA
>CAZKZX010000143.1:0-4991 GCA_964557335.1 uncultured Methanomicrobia archaeon
GGGACCGGTGTACACGGTGAAGGACGGGAAGACCGTCTCCGGTGGGACCTACGTGACCAGCTACGTAGCGGTGTCACCAAATACGAAATACGAGGTCTCTGCCTGGGTGTACAACCCGGATAATGCGAACGTGGAAGCAAATCTCTACGTCCAGCAGTACCGGGGCACCTCGTACAGCACCAAGATCAAGGGGAGCAGCAACGCATTCCTCTATGATCAGTACCTGGCCAAGACCGTGAACAGCGGGAACGGGTGGCAGAAGCTCACCGTGACCTTCACCACCCATGGCGAGGCAAAGTACCTGGACCCCTCCCTCTGCACACGCGAGACGGGGAAGACCATCTACTGGGATGACGTGCAGATCCGGAAGGTCTGACCGGGCTATCTGAATCTTCAAGGAGATGGTGACACTGTCTCGAATACAGGCACAGGGGAGTGCGGGGGTACCCTGGGGTATCCTCGCACTCGTCGTTCTCCTGGCACTGGCACCGGTGCACGCCGCTGCTGCCGTGACGTCAGGAACCGGTGGGATAGCAGGAGATGCGGGCAGCACCATCATGGAGCCTGCCGCGGTGCAGAGCAAGCTCACGATCCACACCTCGCTGATCGGACCCCTGTCGATGCCCTTCATCCGGGATGCAAAGCCCCGGGTGGTGAAGCTGCTGGGCGGATCCGGCGCAGGGTCGCCGTGGGATCAGACAGCGGCCATCAAGGCCGCGTCGCCCGGTACCCTGATTGTGGGCCGCATCTATTTCGCGGATGAACCGGCCGACGGGGACCCGGCATCACGGGCACAGCAGTGGTGGGACCGGTGCAAAACGTGATCCAGGCCTACCCGGCTGTCGATTACTGGGAGGGCTACAACGAGCCTTCCGTGGATACCGTGGCCAAGATGCAGTGGCTCGGGCAGTTCGATGCCGCCCGTGTCTGCATCCTCTCCCAGAACGGGAGGAAGGCCGCCATCGGGTCCTTCTCGGTGGGCACCCCCGAGGTGGTCCGGAACGGTCAGCCCCTAGGGGACTACTGGAGGGCCTTCTACCCGGCCATTGACGAGGCCCGGGCAAACGGGGGTGTCCTCTCCCTCCACGAGTACAGTGCCCCGTCAATGAAGAATTACTACGAAGAAGCCGCTAGGGAAGGCTGGACCACCGGGCGGTACCGGAAGGTGTACAACTGGTTCCTTATCCCTGACGGAAGGCAGATCCCGCTGATCATCACCGAGTGTGGGATAGACGGCGGGGTGATCGGCCAGGGATCAAAGGGCTGGAAGAGCTACGCGAGCGGGGAAGTGTACATGGAGCAGCTGAAGTGGTACGACTCCCTCATGAAACAGGACAGCTATGTGCTCGGGGCCACCATCTTCTCCCTGGAAATCCCGAACTGGCAGGACTTTGACATCGCTCCCATCATGCCCCAGCTCACGGCCTACGTGAAGAGCGGCGGGAGCACCCCCCCTCCAGCCTCGGGCAACAAGGCACAGTTTGTCACCCAGACTGTACCGTCTTCTATGGCGGCCGGCCAGAAGTATACTGTCTCGGTGACGATGAAGAACACGGGATCCACCACCTGGACGGCGGCGAACAGCTACCGGCTGGGCTCGCAGAACCCCCAGGACAACAAGGTCTGGCTGGGCACCACCCACCGGGTGTATCTGGGGAGCGGCGACTCCATCGCGCCCGGCCAGGAGAAGCGGTTTGACTTCACCGTCACGGCGCCGTCGACCCCCGGCAAGTACCACTTCCAGTGGAAGATGGTCCGGGAATCCGTGGAGTGGTTCGGCGATCTCTCCCCTGATGTCACCGTACAGGTCCTCCCCCAGACTGTGACTATCCCGAACGCCGGCTTCGAGCAGGGGACCACCGGATGGTCAGGCTTCCGTGCCACTGCATCGGCGGGGGGATCGCCCGTCTATTCGGGGAGCAAGGCCCTCTCCCTCACCGCCACCGGGCCCGCCTACTCGGTGAAGGGGGGTGTCAGCTGCAGCGGCGGGTTCAACACCGCGCCCTTCGTTGCGGTGGCAGGGAGCACCCGGTACACCGCAGCGGTGTGGGTCAGGGGCTCTGCCACGCCAGGGGAGGCCATGATCTATGTCCAGCAGTTCTCCGGCCTCACGTACGCGGAGAAGATCAAATCCTCCACAGATGCCTTCGCGTACGACGCACTCGCCAGGAGAAGTGTGAAAGAGAGCGACGGCTGGGTGCAGCTCTCGGTCCCGCTTACGACGACAGCAGGGACCCGTTACCTCAGCATCTCCCTGAACGGGAATACCGCCGGCGTCCCTGTCATTTTTGACGACGTGGCCCTAGTGGCGGGATAACCATCCGGCATATCCCCCATCCTTCTTTTTCCGCCTGCATTCCCGCCGGACTGTTCCCCGGCATTGGGATACCGACTCTCATCCCTGAGGGTACTCTGGTCCAGAGAGAGTTTGGTGAGGGTTCCCCCCTATCGCCTGTCTGTCCCGGCGGTTCCCGCAGAAAGATGGTGGGATAGGGAGTGAATCCTCGCCGTGATGAATGGGGAGAGCCCAACTATCCTCATCAGGGGTGGGACCGGGAGGGGGCAGAGCCCCCTCCCGTCATCCTCCCTTGGTGAGAATGGTTCCGTCATCCCCATGCTGAGGGAACCGGAAACCCGATGGCCTGCCGGTGTTCATTGAGCCATCGGTGAGGGAGCTCCCGATGCCAGCCCCTGCGGAGTTCCGTCCGGGTGCGGTGAGAGTGAAGAGGATCGCCCGGGCTGTCGCGTAGCGGTGCGAGCTCTGCCAGGACGAATGGCCAGCGCATCTCCTCGAGGTCCATTTCATCCCGGGATTCCGGAGAGAGTTCCTCCGGAGGGAGAACCTGAACCGGTTGATACTCGTGCTCTGTCCCCGGTGCCACGGCGATCTGCACCGGCATGGCTGCCCCCTCCCGGATCAGAAATTCCTGGTCTCCCTCAGGGATCCGCGAGTCGCCCGCGAGATCCGCCACATTCTCCTCTCTCCTCCTCCTCCCTATATGGCGCCCGATACCTTCGATCCGGAGCGGTTCTTCCTGGATCCTTCCCCCGTGCCGTGGGGCTGGGTTGTGTGAGGAGTCCTCGGGAACCGCGTTCGGATACCCAAGGGCACCAGGGGGTGAATCCCCATGCGGCACCCTGCCTTCCTTTCCCCAGGACGCCCCTTCCGGCCCCGCGCTCACGCGGAGGCTGGTGGTGCCGGGGCCAGTATCAGCCCCGGAACCGGCACATCCCGGAAACCTCAGGATCACGCCCAAAGAGATACTGTGAACAATTCTGAACGGTTTTTCCCATACAGGGCAGGATGCGGACGGTCCCCGGACCACTGGACTCTGGCCAGCATTATGTGGCTCCGGATTCTAGGTTGGGGTAGCGGCAATAACCGGATCCAACAGGTGACACAGATGAAGCAAAACCGCATGATGCCCAGGGCCATGATGCTCCTGGCACTGATCTTTTCAATACTGTTCTGCAGCGTAAGTGCAGAGTCCGTCGTCAGCACCGATTCTCAGCTGGTGGATGACGTCCCGGAGTACCACGGTTCCCTGGGCCCGGACAGCATCTTCTACGGCCTGAAACTGGCGCTGGAGAACCTGGACGAGGCCTTCACCTTCAACGAGACCGCGCGCATGGAGAAGATGATGGTCCATGCCGAGCTCCGGATCTCGGAGACCAAGACCATGCTGAAGTACCAGCAGTTCACCTTTGCCAACCGGGCGATGGAGGCCTACCAGGAGAAGCTGAACCAGACCTCGGGGGAGCTGAACCGCACCGCGGTGAATGAGACCGACCTTGTCCCGACGCAGAAGACAATGTTCAAGTACCACTACATCTTCCAGAACCTGCACTCCGCCTATCCGAACAGCTCAACCCTCGCCGGGATCCTCAATGGCAGCATGGCCGTCCAGGACCAGTTCACCGAGAGGACCCGGGTGAAGATCCAGGTGAAGTCTGTCGGAAACAACCGGATGGAGATGGTCAAGGTCCAGGGAAAGGAAAAGAATAAGCCGAAGGGAGGGAATGGATCAATAACAGAATCGCCGACGGCAACTCCCTCCCCTGAGGAGACTGAGACGGCTGAACCCACCATCGTCCAGTCCACAGAGACCCCTGACGACCAGCAGCCCGGGAAGGGACTGGGCCGGGACAAGGACAAGGACAAGGACGCTGATGGGAACGGCAAGGGATCCGGCAACTCTGACAAGAAGGGATAACCTCCCCTCCCCACACCTCCCACCGAACAGATATCCTCCTCTCCTTTTTCGTGAATACCCCCTCTACGGGAGCGTGCGCATAAAACAGGCTCTCAGGCAGGCACGGGCAGGCATCCTTCTCACCTGCCTGATCCTCCTCATCCTGGCCCCCTCGGCCGGCCAGCCCGAATCCCGCGAGATGACTACCTACAGCCTCCAGCTCCAGGAGGACGGGTCAGCCCTCTGGACCGTGGAGTACCGGACGCTCCTTGCCGGCGCCGCTGATCAGATCGCGTTCGGCAACTATACCCGGGACCTGGCGCCGGTATACCTGCCCCAGTTCCGGGAACTGATGGAGCGGTCGGCCAGCCAGGCAGGGGTGGCCACCGGCCGGCCTATGCAGGCCAGGGATTTCGTATCCAATTCCGCCCTCCAGTCGGTGCCGACCGGCGCCTTCGGTGTGGTCCGGTACACCTTCACCTGGACCGGGTTTGCGAGAAAGGATGAAGGTCTCGTGGTCGGGGATGCCTTCGTCGGCGGTCTCTACCTTACGCGGGACCACACGCTCATCATCCACCCGCCTTCCGGTTATGCGGTCCAGATGGCGGATCCCGCCCCGGACCGGTTCCAGGACGGCCTGGTCTGGTACGGAATGCGGTCCTTTGGCCCGGGTGAACCCGAGGTGGTCCTCGCGAAGGAGGGCTTCCCCCTGCTGCTGATCGGTGCCGGCAGTTCGGCCGGTGCCATCGTGCTCCTGGTCATCCTTCTCTGGCGGCGGAGACGCCCCGGCGTGCCACC
>CAZKZX010000144.1:0-4981 GCA_964557335.1 uncultured Methanomicrobia archaeon
GGCCATCATTCTTATTATTGCTTTTGCCGGCGGAATTTACGTTTATCAAACGGGGGTAAAAGTATCTGAACCAGAGGAAGAAGAGTTTATTGAGGAAGAATTTACTGAACCTGAATCTTCGCCTGAAGCCAGCCCCAGCGCCACCCCCAATTTAACTGCTTATATAATAGATATCCAAAATGGTAGCGGTATAGTGGGGGAGGCTAATAAAGTAAAAACACTATTAGATAAGGCCGGTTTTAAGGTCGGCACTACCGGTAATGCTAAAACCTATGATTATGAAAAAACTATTATTCAGGCCCAAGAAAATGTTAATCAAGATTTCTTGACCGCCCTTTCCGGAAGTTTGGAAAAAACTTACGAATTGGACACAAATGAAACTCTTCCAGCCACCAGTTCTTCAGAAATAGTGATAATCGTTGGTAAAACTAAAGCTGCAACTCCATCTCCAGAACAATAATTTGCCGATTAGGATACTAAATAGTAAAATATACGCATCACTGTAAGTTTTGCCGAGGTGGCGGAATTGGTAGACGCGCCGGCCTTAAGAGCCTGTGATAGATTTCTATCGTGTGGGTTCGAGTCCCTCCCTCGGCACTCAAAAACTTTGGTTTTTCAATGTAAACACAAAATTTTCGGAGCGTGGCTCAGCTGGCTAGAGCGCCGCGTTTGGGACGCGGAGGTCCCCGGTTCGAATCCGGGCGCTCCGACAAAGAGTATAATTTAAATACGCGGGGTTAGTTGATCGGTTCAACATCAGCTTTCCAAGCTGAGAAGACGGGTTCGATTCCCGTACCCCGCTCAAGAAGTGACAGAAATGGATAGAAAATTACTAGTAAATTACATAATTGGTGAACTTTATTTTGCTTGTGTTGTAAACTCGTGGTAAGCATCATAAACATAGTTTTTATTCTTACTCATTACCTCAAAAAAGTATTTTTTATTCGCTTCAAGACCAACAATCTTAAACTCATGATGACGAGTCCGTTCTTGAGAAAGAATATCTTGCCCGAATGACAGGCTTTCTCCGTAATTTACTTTATTGTTTGTAGTATAGTGATTGGTTTCCCAAGTGATAACCACATAGTCCTTGCCAATTTCGGCAACCTTAACATTTGTAATTACCGTTGGGTTTTTATCAAAGAGTATCTCGGCAATGGACAATAATTTAACCTGCTGCTTGTGGGCTAATTGACCAATTGATCCGATATTCGGACCGGTCGTAACTGCGATAAATTTCTCAAAGCCGTCTACAGCAAAGACTAACGTCTGCGATGTTAATTGAGTAATATCTGACACTGCCTTGGTTAATGATGCAAGCGTATTTCTAAATGAAATTAGGGTATTACCCACAAGTCTAGGTGTACTTTCAGCTAAATAATTATACGCGCTAGCAATAATTCCCCCGACTTTACCCAATTGAGTGTTGACAAACACCTGAGTCTTTTGGTTTGCATCTTGGGTAAAATCGCTGTAGGCTCGCCAGAGGGTAGCGATATTTCCCATTAACTTGTTGCCCGCACCCGCAAGAGCTTTTGTTGAATCAATGGTCTTCCAATAAAAGTCTTTAAGAGCGATTGCCACGCGGGTAATTATATTTTGAACAGCTTGAGCTTCTTGGAAAGGCACCTCAATCACTATTTCCGGCTCTTTTTCTATTTTCTCAATAATTTCTCTTTCTTCCGGAGGCACAATTTTTGCTAAAATGGTTATTCTTAAATTAACTGAGGTAGAAGCTCCGGTATTGCTTGCATTGTCTCTACCGGTAATAGTTATTATATAAATTCCCAGCCCCAGACTTTCTGTTGGGGTAAAAGAAAAAATGGAATATTTATCGGCTGTATTTTTGTTATTATCGGTTATCTTGGTTCCCGTATCACTCCAGTAACTCTCGGTCAGATTAACTGTTGCTAAACTGTGCAAATCATATAACCCTGAAAAGTTTTTCTTTTCGATCCTTACTTCAACACTTTTGGGGCCTGCGGCGACTTTATTCTCTGTCTTATCGGAGGCTAGAGAATCGGTAAGTTTGCCAAAAATTGTGGGTGTGGTATCCAAGGTGGCCAGGCTGTCAGCAAAAACAGAGCTGTTGACTTGAGTTATTTCAACGCTCGGCCCAGTTCTATCAACAAAAAGTGTTCTAGATTCGATCCGCTCATTGCCAACACTATCTTTGGCTTTTACTTTCCATGTTTGTTTCCCTTCTTTGAGTTTGCCATCGTTGTTATTGTCCCCCCACTCGTTGGTTGATTTAGAATAAGCGGAAATATAATTATTGGTGCTGTCTGAATCGGAAAAGTTTTCGTAATGGGTAAGATACTTATTGGTTTCATAGTCTGTTGTTCGTGAAGTGGGAATATTATCAAGAGAAAAATCACCAGTATCACCGTTGTCTATTTCGACACTGTAATTTGCGAGCCCTGACGTAGTATCTGAGGTTGACTTCCATTTGAACGTCGGCCTTTCAGAATTGGTATAGTTGTTGTCTGCCGGGCTGTCCAAATCAAAAGACAAAGGCGCTACCGCGTCAAGAGTGCTTGAGGTAGAAACACCAGTATCGGAAAAGTTAAGCCAGCCCACATCTTCGGAAAATACGTAGCCTATAAAAACGCCGGTGGTAATATTGGCAGTAACATTACTGCCGTAATTGGTAAAATTAAGGTAAGCACCGGTATTTAACAATTTTGCCTTGCCGGTAACCGCACCGCTTGTTAAATTCACATTTACCGGCCCAAGCGAGTTATCCGTTGTACCAAATGCCACCCACCCGATATCCTCCAAAAAGGCGTAACCGGCGAAGTTACCGGAAACATTATCTACAGTAACGTTGCTGCTATAATTGGTGAAATCAAGATAACTATTGTCCGTATTTAACAACTTAGCCTTGCCGCTAACCGAAACTGCGGTCGCCTGCACAACTTTAACCGATTGAACCACCAAAAAAACGCCCAACCAAAAAGCGGGGATAATCTTTATTAATCTCATATCTTAATCTCTGCGGACGCAGCGAACATTACCGGAAACATTTTTAGCAAGGATGCTCGTTGTGCCGGTGCTTAGAACCGTATAGTATGTGTAAGATTTGGAGCTGTTGACTTCGGTAGATGACAGATAATTCCCGACCGGGGTTGGTAAAAAATTGGCAGCGCCGTCAATGTAAGCCTGCATCAACTCTTTTTGGCTGGGCAAGCGCCAATTGGTTTCGACTTCGGTCGCTCCATTATTGTCCAAATCAACATTATCAGCATCAAGTTGAAGATTTAAACAGAAATCGGCGGCCGAAACATCATTGTCTTCAGTATACGCATTTAACGGATCCTGATTATCGCAAAAACTATTAGCCGTGTCAGTAGAGTTGAAATTACAGGAGCTGCCGGTAGGGGTTATCCGATTATCCCCGTCAGCATAAGCAAACTCGTTGTCAACAATTGCCCCTCCCGCATTGCCATCGGTCCAATAAAGTTTAGTCCAGTTGTCCTGATAAACTTTGTTGGAAGTCAGCGTTACCGTAACACTATTATCAGTTACGCTTTGAGCGGTACCGCCGCTGGCTTTTAGAGTCCAAGTGCCCTCTTCACCTGTATATTCACTGTCGTCCGCCACGCAAGCCGTGTCGCTTTCGGCGTTGTTACCGGCACAGTTTGTGTCATCATAATCCATTAAAGCCTGATTTTGAAAAAGCGTCCCAGTTTTTTGAGTGCGATTGCCACTGCCCGCATAAAAGGTAAAACCGCTCGGCACGTCTCCGGCCGTGGCCGAACCGTCCGGCTCCCAGGCGGCGGCTTCCATAATTCTGTTCCAATATGTTCCCCAGGCGTATGTCGTTGCACTGTCCCAATCCGCCGCGTCGGTTAAGCCGTAATTAGCATCCCCCTTGGCCACCAACCAGTCGTAAGCAGTTTTGATTCGCGAGTCGCTACCAGATTCGGGAGAAGAACCTGATTGTTCGGCTAAAACAGTCATTCCTATTTGATAAAGACCAAAGAAAGCTAAAAATAAACATGTAACATAAAGGAGTAATTTTCTCATTATTTTTATTATTTTAATCTTATTTTTTTCAACTAAACAAGTCAGCAATAGAAAAATGTTAATTTTATGCCGTGCAATCGTGTATATCACAATACCAGTTTGTACCATCGAAAACGGCTTCCAGATAATCACCATTGGTCGGGGTCCAGTTCACTCCCGCGTTGCCCTTGAGATTTGTATCCGTAAAATCAATTGTGGTTAGGTCATCACCGATAAAAACAACAATCTTTTGTCCAACATGCCCTCCATGAAAGGTAGTTATCGTTGTTGCTAAAGCATTGGCGGTTCGCCACAGGCTTTTACCGGTTACCGATGGTGTTGCATCACTTGCGGTAAATACCCCTACGGTAACGTTTCGAGACGCCCCGATGAGCGTACAGTTCTCGTCAACAAGTTCTTGAGAAGCATCGAAGTCAATTGTATATTGGGCCGGGTCCGGACATTCAATTACAGTGTTATAAATGTGTACCGAGTTGCCTATCGAATATATCCCAGATGGACTGCCTAAAATATAGGAATTTACAATCCGGGCGTGACCGACTGTCGTGGCGTAAACAGTGGCGTTGGCGAAGTCTGGGATAACCGAGAACATCACCCGGAAACTGGATACCGCAGCCGCTCCGGATGGAGTGAGATAAAGCGGTGAATCGGCAGTGATTTTAGTGGCCCAGTTTGGAGTAATTGCCTCATAACCCGCGGGGAATAGGGGAACGGCGCTGGCTATCTCACTGCCGCCCGGTGTCGTACCTATATTTAGAGTTATCCCAGCTTGTGATACGTCTTTCCGGACATGCATGGACATGATGCGATAATCTTTCCCTGAAACAGGAGGTGTTATTTGCCCAGTCGCTTCGTAGGTATATTTGAACGTATAGAATTTAGGATGAAGAAAAACCCCTTCGATTACTGGGGCTGATGCGCCCTGAATCGTAAGGGCAGGTCCATTTGTTCC
>CAZKZX010000145.1:0-4975 GCA_964557335.1 uncultured Methanomicrobia archaeon
GGTGTGAATCAGTTCCCGGGTGGTTTTGTAATCTGGGTCTGTCGGGTTGTACCCCCAGCTCGTGTTCATGGTCATACACGTCTCCCACATGCGTTTTTGCGGCTCTGCAGGAATGAACTGCTCAGGTGTATCAAAATCGCCTTGATCAGGCAGCCGATCGTTTATGAGAATGTCAGGTTGAAGTGATTTTATCATATCGCGCAATTCTTTAGCCTTCAACTGATCTGGTGACCGCTCCCATTGGCCGTCAAACCATATCACATCGATCTTTCCATAGTTTGTCAATAACTCCCGAATCTGGCCAAACATGAACTCCAAGTAACGATCCCACTGCTCTTTCGTTGGCTGACGGAGGGATAGCGTAGCATAGCGCTGTTGGTCAGCATCTTCGAAAGCGGGATAGTCGGGGTGGTGCCAGTCGATGAGAGAGAAGTACAGTCCTATCTTCAGGCCTTCAGAGCGAAAGGCATCGACGTATTCACGCACGATATCCTTTTGATACGGTGAATTCTGTATAGAAAAGTCTGAGTACTTGGTGTGGAACATAGCGTACCCATCGTGGTGCTTCGTGGTGAGAACTGCATACGTCATCCCGGCTCTTTTTGCCATGCTAGCTAGCTCCTTCGGATTATATTCCGTTGGATTGAAGGTCGGGGTTATGCTGTAATACTCCTCCACTGTGAGGTTTTGACAGTAGGGGAGGTATAGATTTATCTTTCCATCTACAAGAGGCCACGAAAGCTCCCAGCCCTTCTGGCTCGAAGGGGCCCAGCTTATAAACATGCCAAATCGGGCAGTATCAAACCATGTATTCATATTAAGTCTCCTTTTTGTTTCGTTTGTTGTTTATAAAGAGTATAACAACATAAGCTTGATAGGTAAATCTTCATCAGTAGCGAACACGCAGTTAGGTTAGAGTGAAGAACTTTAATCCTTGTTTACTATCGATATTCCACAACGCATTATTTTTTTAGATAGACAGTGAGTCTCCTATATGTCTCTTTTGCGTCGCAAGGAGGAAGTTAAAAAATATATAACAAGCCGGTGTTTTATTGCTATTTCACTACTAGCACCAACTGCAGTCCCATCAATGCCCCCAAGTTAAATGCTAATACTAATCATCACTCATCTTCGCTCTCCGCGTTATGCATTTAAATGATGAGGAGCTCTGGTTGTTATTGGTGATATAATGTCTAATAGATTTGAAGCTGTGCGGTCAAATCCATCGCTTCAAAACTTGTGGATAAGGAGAGCCATGGCATTTGTCGTGGATTCACTAATTGTCGGAATTATCTTTGTAGTCGTAACTATCATACTCGCACTCTTACTGCTTCCTGTCCACTTGCTTGATGTGACTGTATTTACGGGATTGTTTAGCGGCGTTTCTACGATACTGAGTCTGATAATTGTCTATGGATATTACACCTTCTTTGAGGGTTCGTCGGGTGCTACGATAGGCAAGATGCTATTGAATTTACGAGTCATGTCGATTAGTGGTGGTCAGATGAACTATACAAAGGCACTTGTGAGAAACCTTACAAAACCCTGGAACTGGGTAATCGGGTTGTTATTCCTGCTTGACCTTATCGTGGGGTTTGTCATGGAAGGAGATCCACGTCAGCGTTTCATGGACACGATAGCTGGCACAGCAGTGGTAACAACGCACTAGCTATGTCACTGGTTGGGCTGGAGAAATTGGATGCATTGATGCAGCTGCTATTTCAGCGTAAATCGGCAGACAGACCAAATTCCTAGGCATGAGCGAATATAAGAGTCATCAAGCACTGGTGCAGCGAGCAATTATCAACATCCGCTGCCTGAATATATCTACGATAACTATATGTGGATAAGAGAGATGCGCATCTAGCTCACGATGCACTGATCGACATTAGCATCTAGCTCTTGTTGGTATAAATGTCATTGTAATTGACATATTTATAGCTAAAAAAGAGAACACACAGTGATACAGAAATTATCATTTCTTGTTGTACCCGTATTGGTAGTACCCATATGCAAGTAAGCTACCAAAATAGCTAGCTAAAACGATGTTACCAACAAGTCGTGATACCATGAACGCATAGCCATTCAGCATTATGGCACCCACTTGGTATAATATGACATAAACGGTTAGGCTACGTGACCATTTTTCAGGATGATGATACGGTTTCTTTTTCGTGATTGTTCGGTACCAGAGGTCGAATGCTAAGAAGATAATGATAGGAAAGCTCGTAATCAAACGACCAGCGTCGCTCGCATTCAACACATTCAGCACCCAAAGAGCTGAAAAAAGAATCAGTAGGGCGTTAGTTACAGGGCCCAACTTCGCCTCTGCGTGCGTGCGCTTCAGAGCCCTTAAAACAAATACAAGAATTATGTGTATGTTAAAGATGAGCGAGAACAGTACAACAAAAAAATCAATTAGAGCTTCATCCATGGTTATTGACCCCAATTAAACGCGAATCAAACGCTTCTTTTTATCATGAAATTATAAGATAATATATCGCTCGGAATGGTACCGACAGAATCCGACAAGAGCGGTTTAATCTGACTAATTTCCAGCCTGCATAAGTATCCGGCTTGAATTTCATTATAGACATCCGCTGCCTGACTATGTATATCATATCTATATGGAATATTGGGAAGCTACGCAGTTTGCTGCTGCACAGATTAAAAAAGCCCTAGCTCAAAACTTTATTTCCACTCCCAACCTTTCACTCCGTAACTCCAGTCTTCGCTTACTTCAGCTTCCTAGATGTTCACGATGCTAGTGAGGCGTGCCAGCTTCGGGGACTATGTGCGAAAGAATGTAGCCCCCCACGCTACTGACTGGCATGGGCCCTTTTAGAATGCTGATTTCGGACAAAGTGAGAGTGGCTGCGTCACCTTCCTTAGCCAGCATCATTCCGTACCCTTCTGAGTATACAATTCCGTTGGGTTGAAGCGTGCCCACGAGAGTCAATGCAGCAGTACATTCAATTCCAAGATCGTACCTTCTTCCCGAAGGGTAGTCTCCATTGTGCCATTGTCGTCGAGTCTCTTATGCCTATCAATTTGCCTATTGCTTCGTATATCAAGTCGCCCAACAACTAGAAGAATTAATTTTATGAGGCTTTTCTGACCTGAAAGAAAAGTCGGCAGGGCCGAAACATTTAAGGAAACACCGCATAGTAGTTATGCGTTTTTAACATTATAAGCAAAACACTGTATTGATATGGGAGGTGACCGAATGACCTTTTTTTCACTAGCAATGGTTGCATCTGCGAGTATAATCGGCGGTGCAATGGTTGCATCTGCGCTCATAGGACTTGCTGGCACGGCGATTTCTGTAGTTCCAGGCATTATTGGTGTGGGCATAGCATTAAAGCTGGGACCGGAGGGCTTGAAGAAGCTCCAGGATTGATAACGAGCATTGTAGTGCTTATCCCGCTCATCCTTAGCCTCGGGCCCTAATAATAGATGCGTAGCATACCGATATTGCGGGCAATGTTAATTGAATCTAACTATGTTTTATCTTTGAATTGATAATCGTTCCTCACGAATAGCGTGACGTAACAGGGCGTCAATCAAATCGAGTGTACATTCTAACGCACGGGGTTAGCGGCATTGATTAGAGGCATTACAAGCATCCGTTGCCTGAACACGTTTGCGACGTAGAGATGAAGTATTGGAAGGACGTGCATTATGTTCTATGAACATTTATAACTCATCAGCTACGCGTGTGAGGTTTCTCTTCTAGCAACTCCTTTATCCGCTATCCTCTAGGGATTGCTTGCGCCCAGCCTATCTAACGTAAAAGCTCAGCGGCGTGACTTTACCGTGTCCGTTGCACGCTTTGATCAGCGTATCTCTATTCTTCCGGACCGACCACCTTGACTGCACCGATTTCCAGTAGCGGCCCCAGCATGTTTGCCGCTCCACCATGTTCGAAAATTCGTCCGCCAACAACCCGGTCGACGTTCACACCGGTGAAAGCTACCAGTTTGCCTGTCGGTTTAATCCCCAGCCATGATCCGAGGTGAGTGCCTCGTGCCGTGATGCATGTGGCCACCCATTCATCTTCAGCAATCTGGCGTTCGATCGAAAGATGGAGATCGGGGTACGTCTGGCGAACGCCAATAATATGCGCCCTGGCGCCCTCGATGCCAACGGAATGCCTCTTGCCGTCGAGGACTTCAGTGTATTCTTCCGAAATGAATTCCTCTATTACATCTATATTTCCCGTATTGACGACTTCCTCATAATAGCGACGGACGATATTTTTATTTTTCTCCGCTGACATGGTGTGCCCCCTCTTAATATCCATTCACCGCCGAACGCCAGCGGTGAACCTCGCTACGTCAGCGCATAGTGTTTCATCGCTTGGCTCAGGTTTCATTTCTCGGCTTCGTGAGACCTTTACAGTAACGAAGTACGTGGCTGATACTTGTTGCTGCTCCATACTAGTCCATAGTCTGCGTCTGAGCTTAATCGTTATGATGTGCGTTGCGTAAAGGAGGATGGCGGATAGATGCAAAAGAAGAGCTTGAGATGGGGGCCTTAAGGCCTACCCTAAAGTAAGATTTCAGGCATGAGTGTTAGGACACGGCTCGAAAAAAGAATGATAATTACGTGGTGGGTGTTTAATTGGCTAAAACTCCGCGCTTTTAGTGCACGATGAGCGGTAATCTAGCCGCAGTGAAAAGGTACTTTTTTCATGTAAAAATGTGCTCAGAAGCTATCGAATCTCATCAATATGCAGCACTCTCACGTAAATATGAATCAAAATCGCACAAGGTTTTATCTTTGATATGAATCTCTCATTACGGGGAAAACCCTAAAAAAGAATTAGGTGACTATAATATGAATATGAAAACAAGAATGATAAGTTTATCGATCTTAACGATCTTGACCCTCTGTCTACTAAATGTTGCAGCAGCATCGACGAGTACATCGATAACCGCACCTCACAGTAAAGTTGTACCAGATGCAACGGCCC
>CAZKZX010000146.1:0-4936 GCA_964557335.1 uncultured Methanomicrobia archaeon
TAGTGCAAGATGGGATAGATGAAGCTAATGCTGTGATAGCTGAAGCTGAAAATTCGGCACGTCAGCTCTTAGCGGAGAGACGGGAGCAAACTGCAGAGCAAATAGAGCGCCGGAGGCGTAGAGAGATATCAAGCACTCATCTAGCGGTGAAACGATCGACACTCAATACCCAGAAGGAGATCCTTGACGAGATATACGATAAAGCAAAGGACACATTGTCGACGCTCAGCGAGTCAGAACGCGAGAGCATAATTGAGCGTCTTCTTGAATCACAAACGGAATTTAAACGCGTTTTTTCTAACAAACAAGATGAGCCTATAGTGCGAAGACTTACTCCATTAGAATATGGAGGTACCATAACCTGTGCTGGGGGCATTTTGCTGGAAAATGAGGACGGTTCTGTTATGCGCGACCTCACCTTCGACTCTCTACTCGACAGTATGCGGGAGACCTCGATAAAGAGAGTATCGGAAATCTTATTTGAATGAGGATTCAATGGAAGCGACGTACGTCAAGGGCAAACACACATCCTCATATGCGAAGGCTCGATATGCCTATGGCACGGCACGTGTTCACGCTATGAGGATCAAGCTTTTCCCGAATGATACCTACAAGAAATTGCTTGCAATGGACCTTTCTGAAATAACGCGCTTTATAGAGGAATCGGAGTACAAACAAGAGGTTGACGAGCTTGCAAGGAGATATACGGGGATAGATTTGGTGGAATTCGCCCTTCACCTAAATCTCGCACGAACTTTCACAAAACTTATGGAAATGACGATGGGCGAGCCCCACGACCTAATAGTCGAGTATCTCAGACGTTGGGACGTATGGAATATCAAGACTATCTTGCGAGGTAAGTCTTACGGAGCCTCCGATGATGAAATACTTAGAGTGCTTATTCCATCTGGTGACCTGTCAATTGATTTCCTACGAGGCTTAGTAAGAAAGACTGATATGGGGGAGGTAATAGCGGCCCTAAAAGGCACGATTTACTACGACATAGTCAAGGATATCGATTTCAAAGAATCCTTGATGAAGCTAGAAGACGAGTTAGACAAGTTCTATTATAAAAGACTGATTGAAGCCATATCCAAAGCGACGGGGTTTTCATTATTTTTGAGATATATCAAGATGGAAATTGACATCGTCAATGTAAAAACGCTGTTCAGGCTAAAAAGAGCGGGGATTTCAGGTCCTCGAACACTCGACTACGTCATACCTGGTGGTCTGGTCTTTACTGATAAAGATCTAAAAGAGATGGCAAACGCTTCCTTTGAAGAATTTGTAAGCAAGTTGAAGAGCTGCCGATATTGGTCTGCCATCTCCGATGTCGTCACGGAGCGAATGGAGTCGCTTCACGCGATAGAAACGAGGCTTGACAAGTTCTTAGCTGATTACGTCTGGAGGATTGCGAGATTTTATCCAATATCAATATTGCCGATATTAGGGTATATGCTGAGCAAGTATGTTGAATTGGAAAACATTAGGGCTATCGTGCGCGGCAAAGAGGCAAAACTCTCAGAGGAAACGATTCGAGACTATATAGTGCTGTAGAGAACATGACTTACGCATATAACACTGTTAGGTGATCCGGGTGGATGTTGCAGTCATAGGTACTCCAGATTTTGTGACAGGGTTTCTATTAGCCGGCATTCGGAAAACCTTTATCACAACTGATGCAGATTTGGAATCTAAAGTTAAAGAGATCTTAAGAGACCGTGATATTGGAATACTGATAATGAATAGCGACGACATAGGGAAGCTGTCGATGCCATTACAAGCGGCGCTAGACGATTCGGTAGAACCAACCGTCATCTCAATTGGCGGAACGGGAGAGGAGCGCACCCATTTGAGGGAGAAGATAAAGCGATCTGTAGGTGTTGACTTGTGGAAGTAGAACAAAAGGGAAGTATATACAGGGTTGCAGGACCCGTCGTTACTGTTACTGGAATTGAAGCGAAGATGTATGATCTGGTCAAGGTCGGCCTCGAGGGCTTGATGGGCGAGGTCATCGAAATCGATCACGATAAATTCATCATCCAAGTTTATGAGGACACTTCAGGCCTTAAGCCTGGAGAACCTGTTGAGAACACCGGACTGCCACTGTCAGTTGAGCTAGGACCTGGGCTCTTAAGTTCAATTTATGATGGTATTCAAAGGCCCCTCCCAGTATTGAATTTACAGCTGGGTGATTTCATCGAGAGGGGCGTTGCTGCTTCTGGACTTGATCATACAAAGAAGTGGGATTTCGTGCCAGAGGTAAAGCCTGGCGATGAGGTTCGAGGCGGACAACCTATTGGCTACGTGCAAGAGACCACCAATCTAAAACACAAGATAATGGTTCCACCTGGGAAAAGTGGGAAGATAAAAACGATAGAATCAGGTGAACACACTATTGATGATATAATTTGTACACTTGAAGATGGAACAGAGCTGAAACTCATGCACGAATGGCCCGTTCGAGTATCGAGGCCAGTAGTTGAGAAGCTCATGCCAGACATCCCTCTCGTTACGGGACAGCGGATTCTCGATGCGTTGTTCCCCGTGGCAAAAGGAGGAACGGCAGCCATTCCCGGACCATTTGGTTCTGGAAAGACGGTAACGCAGCAGCAACTCGCCAAGTGGTCGGATACACAAATCGTTGTCTATATCGGCTGTGGAGAGCGCGGAAACGAAATGGCTGATGTGCTCACTGAATTCCCGGAGCTTGAAGATCCGCAAACAAACGCTCCGCTTATGGATCGAACGGTGCTCGTGGCAAACACCTCAAATATGCCGGTTGCGGCTCGTGAGGCGTCTGTCTACACAGGCATGACGATAGCCGAATATTTCCGGGATATGGGGTATGATGTCTCTCTTATGGCAGACTCAACGTCGCGGTGGGCTGAGGCCATGCGTGAGATCTCCTCACGTCTGGAGGAGATGCCAGGAGAAGAGGGGTATCCTGCTTACCTTGCAGCACGACTTTCTGAGTTTTATGAGCGATCGGGACGAGTAAAAACCCTCGGAGGTGATGAAGGTTCTATCACCGTTATCGGTGCTGTTAGCCCCCCTGGCGGCGATTTCTCCGAGCCCGTAACCCAAAACACACTCAGGATTGTAAAAGTATTTTGGGCACTTGACAGCAAGCTCTCGCAACGGCGCCACTTCCCTTCAATTAATTGGCTCGATTCATATAGCCTTTATACGCAAACCCTTGCGGATTGGTTTGTCGATCACGTTGCGGGAGATTGGGAAGACCTTAGAATGCGGGCCATGACAATACTACAGAAAGAAAGTGAACTTCAGGAAATCGTGCAACTGGTAGGGTCTGATGCATTGCCTGACGACGAGCAATTAACCCTTGAAGTTGCGCGGATGATCCGAGAATATTTCTTACAGCAAAATGCCTATCACGAGGTCGATACGTACTGCGCGCTTCAAAAGCAACATGACATCTTATCTGCTATTATACTCTATGATGACCTTGCGAGAACTGCCCTGAATATGGGCAAACTCGTTGACGGCATAATAAATATCCCGTCAAAAGCAGACCTGTCAAAAATTAAATTTGAAGCGGAATATGAGACAAAGCTTGAAGAGATTGAAACGGCCATGCGAGCGGAATTAGCGTAGGGTGAAGAACATGAAGGAATATAGAACGATAACACACATTGCAGGGCCTCTCGTTTTCGTTGAGAAAACGGAACCGGTTGGGTATATGGAACTTGTCAACGTCATCCTTACGGACGGAACGATAAAAAGAGGGCAAGTTCTCGATACATCTGAAAAGTTGGTGGCAATTCAAATTTTCGAGACGACAGCGGGCATCGACAGACACTCCAAGATAAGGTTTACTGGTGAAGTTATTAAGATGCCAGTCTCGAAAGAAGTACTTGGTCGAATACTTTCAGGATCAGGCGACCCTCTCGATGGCGGTCCAGAAATCATACCTGAAAAGCGACTCGACATAACTGGTGCGGCGATTAATCCCTATGCAAGAGATAATCCGTCAGAATTTATTCAAACCGGAATTTCTACGATAGATGGTATGAATACGTTGGTTAGAGGCCAAAAATTACCGATCTTTTCTGGATCGGGTCTTCCGCATAACAACTTAGCGCTTCAAATAGCCCGTCAAGCAAAGGTATTAGGAGCAGAAGAATCGTTCGCGGTCATCTTTGTAGCCATGGGCATTACAGCAGAGGAAGCGCAACACTTTATGAATGACTTCGAGAGAACCGGGGCGCTTGAACGGGCTGTGGTGTTTTTGAATCTCGCAGACGATCCAGCTATTGAACGGTTGATCACCCCCCGACTTGCGCTCACAACGGCTGAATATCTCGCTTATGAGCATGATATGCACGTTCTCGTCATACTCACGGACATGACGAATTACTGTGAAGCATTGCGGCAGATCGGTGCTGCCCGGGAGGAGGTCCCAGGACGACGTGGCTATCCAGGGTATATGTATACCGACCTCGCGTCGGTCTACGAAAGAGCGGGAAGAATCCGCGGGAAGAAGGGCTCGATTACTCAAATCCCGATTCTCACCATGCCTGGTGACGATATCACTCATCCAATTCCCGACCTCACGGGATATATCACGGAAGGGCAGTTTGTGATATCGCGTGAACTACACAGACGGGGCATATATCCACCAGTAAACGTCCTCCCATCACTCTCGCGTCTTATGAACTCTGGTATAGGGGTTGGAAAGACGCGTGAAGATCACAAGGCAGTATCTGATCAGCTTTATGCGGGGTATGCTGAAGGGAAGGATCTCCGTGGTCTTGTGGCGATAGTCGGGAAGGAGTCACTATCAGAGCGCGACAAAAAGTTTTTAGAGTTTGCAGACATCTTTGAGAACAAATTCGTAAGGCAGGGGTACGAAGAGGATCGCAGCATCGAAGAAACGCTCCAATTAAGCTGGGATCTACTTGCAACGTTGCCA
>CAZKZX010000147.1:0-4924 GCA_964557335.1 uncultured Methanomicrobia archaeon
CAAAAGGGTTTTTGGCGTAGCATAGCGAGGATACTAAGAAATCGTGGATAATCAGACAAATACAGTTGAACAGAAGTCGATGGACTATAAAAATGTTTTTTCGTCAGAGGCGGGCAAAAGAGTTCTTGACGACCTTGACAGGGAAGGCAAATTCAGGAGCGATTTATTTATTCCTGAAAATGCGAGATTGACAGACCTGAATCTTGGTCTTAACCAACTAATCCGGTATATACATTACTGGATTGATAAAAAAACCGATAAACCAGAACAAAGCAAGGTAATTGATAAAGGAGTTCAATTATGACAGAAAACGCAGTAATGGATTCACAGCCGACGACAACGCCGACAGCCGAACCGCAAGGGACGGTTTCTGCGCCGACGATAACTGGCGAACCGACTGCACAGGCGGCACAGGAATTTGATTTGACAAAATATATCGACGCAAAGACAGGCGAGTTCAAGCAGGGTTGGCAGGACGGACTTCTCGACGAACAACATCGCCAGCTTAAATTCTTCAACAGCGGAATAAAGGACATCAAGGGACTGCTAAGCATAGCGGGCAATCAGTCGCACCTTATCGGCAAAAAGACAATTGCGCCGATAAATGAAAAGTCAACACCGGCGGAAATCGAAGAGTTTCGGCGCAATTGGGGAGTGCCGGACACTTACAAATTCGAGTCGCCAAAAGACATATACCTTGTTGATTTGACACCGGAGGCAAATGCGGAAAGGTTTTCAAGAATCAATAAACTTAATTTGAATCAAGGCCAGTTCGATGGCGTTATGCAGGAATACGCCAACAATATGCTCGAATTGCAAAAGGCAATCGAGGAAAACGATAAGGCCGAATTTGAGGAAGCCGAAAGAATCATTATGGCCGAAAGCGGCAATGATTACGACGACAGGGTTCATCTCGCAAATCGCGTTATAGAGGACAATACGGCAAACTGGCCACAGGATAAGAAAGATAAATTCCTCGACGCCATCAACGAATCGACTATGAAGCCGTATGTTCTGGACTTCATCGCAACGGTTGGGAAAAAGTTTACTGAGCATAAACTTATTGCAGACCTTGAAACAGGGATGGGTATATCTGATATTGATGTTAAGATAAAAGAAAAAATGATGACACCGGAATATCTTGACAGAAACAGCCCGCTGCATAAGATACGGGTTGCTGAAGTTCAGCAGATGTATGCTGAAAAAGAAAGACGCAAACAAAAGGATAACCGCACAAGCGGCCCTGTTTGACATATAGTAAAGTAATGGACAACCTCGCTCTTGAGGCCCGAAGATTGCGATAAATCGCACGTCAACCGGCGTTAAGGCAGGAATGGCCCGCAAGGACAACCTTTCCGAAAAGTGTTTGAAACTTTGAAAAATCTTTGGAAAGGTTACTACTATGAGCTTGCAGATTCCGGTTTCTTTTGTTGACCAGTTTAAGGCAAATATAATTATGCTGAGTCAGCAAAAGCCCCCCAGATTGCGCGCCTGCTGCCGTATGGAAGATGTAACCGGAGATACGATGTATGTCGAGCGTATAGGGCCAAAAGATGCTCAACTCAGGGGAACTCGACACGGCGAAACTCCGATTTCAGATGCGGCGCATACCAGACGCAAGTTATCAATGGCGGATTACATTGTTCCGGCTGATTTGATTGACAAGCCGGATAAACTCAAACTTCTGATAGACCCTCAATCTGCTTATACGCAGAATCAGCATTTTTCGCTTAACAGAGCGACTGACGATGTGATTATCACGTCTCTTGGCGGCGCTGCGTATGGCGGACATACAGGAGCAACTACGATTAACAATTATGATGTCGGCGAGTGCAGAGTTGTCAATAGTGATGGTTCTATTGTTGCGGCAGGAACGGCAACTTCAAATGCCACCGCTACCGGCATTACTATTGCCAAGATTCTGACCTGCAAACAGCTTCTCGACGATGCCGAAATCGACGAGGAAAGAAAAAGATATTTCCTGTTGAATCCATACAATTTTAACACCTTGCTTAATCTGACTGAGGTAAAAAGTCAGGATTACAACAGGGGATATGCTCTTTCGACTGGCAAATTGGAAGATTTTTGTGGGTTCACTTTCATCAAATCTACGCGACTTGCAACGGGTGTCGATACGGCTGCAACAAAATGCTACGCTTTTTGCCAAGATGCTATTGTTCTTGCAATTGCCGAAGAACCGAGCGTTAGTGTATCTGTTAGAAACGACCTGTGCGATTCGATACAAGTATTTTCTACGCTTAGTATCGGAGCAACAAGAGTAGAAGGGCCTGCGGTTGTCCAGATTGAACTATCAACATCTGGCAGCACATAATAGAAAGGAGAAACAAATTATGAGTGCGTATTTCACATATCCAAATGCACCGTTAGGTTGGCAGGCAAATCCAGTGGATTTTGCAGGCGCTTCTGCTGATGTTCCCTATATGGGCGTTTATACTGCCGAAACTACACAGCGGTATATTCCTGGCACAAGACATATTACTTGGGATGGCAGAGTGTTCAAGTATTCACTTGCAACGGGAACTGTTGGCGGCGGACGATTAGCATTTTTCAGAGGCGATGTATCAACTTATGGCATTGCCTATACAACCATCACCGGTTCGAAAGCCATAGGTGCTACGCAGGTGAGCGTGGCGTCACAAAGTTTTGCCAAAGACGTTCTCGCGGGCGGATTAGTGCTTCTTTATGGAGATGATTACACTTACTACCAGCAAAGAGGAATTATCGGCAACAACTACTGTTCGAGCACAACCGTGAACATAGACCTTGAAGCTCCTTTGTCTGTAGCCATAACCACTGCAAGCACAGGTATTGAAGTGCAACCTAATCCATATAGATACATTGGGGACAACAATGGCTACGCTTCTTTATCTGGAGTTCCCTGTGTAAGAGCAACTTCAACTTATTTCTTTTGGCAGCAGACCTGGGGAATGTGTAATGTTGAACCTGGAATGACCATAGCTTCTGCATCTTTAGACAGACAGTTAGTTAGCGGTTACGGGGCAGGTGCAGTTTATCTTCACGATGCCACCCACGCCACAACCGACCAATGCCAGCACGTTGGTTTTATTCTTGATGCGGGAACATCGCCCGTTCCGTTTGTGATGTTACAGATTAGTATTTAAGTTCAATCGAGAGTTTGGGGCGGTTTCCCGCCCCTTACTCCTATTTTGAAAGGAAAATTATTATGGCAACCGTAAAAAACGGCAAGGTAATAAAGCCAAATCCACCGGAAGAAAAAACGGAGCAAGAAGAGCAGGAAAATAAAAATGGCGCGGAAAAACCTGAACGATGAAGGAGATATTGTTTCTCCGTATGTCAGCGAGAAAGACCTTCGTTTCGAAGTAAATAGCAGGACTTGCAAGGCGGGTCATACCACTAAATATGGTGAACCGCCTTATAAGACCCGCATTATGGAAACGGTTTCATTTGGTAAACAAAAATTAAATTTGTGGCCGCGCGATAAACACGGCAATCTTATAGGAGATTAAAAATGGCAGCAGCAACAGCAGACCAAACGCTATACGGATTTTTATACTGGCTCAAAAAAAATCCATATAAATCGGTAGAGTCAGGTTTTACTTTCGCCGACCTCGATGAAATGATTAAGCAGTATTGTGCCGTAAACGCAGGGGATGCTACTTTGTCAGCGGCAGACCCATTATCTTATGGTGCGACCCAAGATTACCCCAAAAAGGGTTCGACTACAAGATACGCAACCGATGGAACCGGCGTATCCTGCACTACACCAACTGCGGCAGTATGCGAACAATCATTGTATCCCGACCAACATTTAGGCAGTTAAGGAGAATTTTATGGCTTTGGACGCAAGCGCAACTCCCACAAGAACGGAGGGCGCATTTAGCGGCAAATCTTATTGGGCGATAACGGGCGTGGACGCGGACGCTTCGACGGCGATTGATATAGTTGCTGCCCCAGGTGCGGGAAAATCTTTGTATATTACAGGCGTGATAATCACTTCCGATGATGATGATGCGCATCCACAGTTGCAAGATGGCGATGCAACACTTTTATTCGGCCCATTTTGCTCAAACGCAAACGGTATTTTGCAAATCACTTGGAAGTTTTGCCAGCCGATAAAGGTTACGGCCAATAAATCACTTGCCGTAAAAGCGGCAGCCGCAGGCAATGTCTCAGTTTACGTCGAAGGTTATACAGCCGGAGCGTAAATACGCATTTGGCATAGGAGATTTGAAATGGCTATTAAAAGTCAATTCGATATTCCAAAGGACTGTATTATTTTTACTACAAAAACAAACGGCGACTATATTACTATAAAAAACGTGCATCTTGGACAGGAAAGCGCAACTAATCTTGCAAATTTGATAAATAGCGGCGAAACACTTACGGCAACGATTAAAAAGGTGGGCGAGGAGTAATATGTCCCTTACTTCCGGCGAAATAGAAATTGCAAATCAGGCGCTTGCTAAAATGGGAGCAAAGGCAGAATTGACCGTTGCTGTCCAATCCAGTCCCGAAGGTGTCAAATGCAATCTGCTCTATGAACAGACGCGAAACGCCTTATTGCGCTCTTTCAAATGGAATTTTGCGACCGATAGGGCGGAGTTATCCATTGTAAGCACATTGACTCTTGACGTAGAACCGAGACCGTCGGCGTGGGCCGTGAATGACGTTATAACAGGAATTACATCGAATGTTACAGCTACAATCTTAACGGTTACGTCAAACACCCAATATGAGATTGTCTATTTGTCAGGCGATTTCACAGATGGCGAAAGAATCACAAACGTTACCTTGTCTAACGTTTATTGGGAAGGCATACTCGTAACTTGGGAAGATGCGACAGTAACTTGGCATATGGAAGATGACGAGGTAACCTGTGGAACAGGTTATCCTGTTGTTTCGACAATCACTCCTGCCTTCG
>CAZKZX010000148.1:0-4917 GCA_964557335.1 uncultured Methanomicrobia archaeon
GGGGATACCATGGGTGGCTCTATAGCAGCACACCGTATTCGGCGATGAAATAGGAAGAGCTCATATGATGGGCTTTCCCTTCCGTTCCCTTTTTCCCCAATTTTACGCTAGGGGGGTCTGAAGTCGCTACGTCAGGCGCCTTCGTGCTACACCTTCGTGACGGATATATAATTCACGTCACAGTGTGTTGATTACCACAAAAGTGCTTTCGGGCGTATTGCCCTCATCAACTGACAAAGTCAGTTAATATGTGCTGTCGCTTGAGCGAGATCCTGTTTTACCGCAGCAACTACTTGTTCCACTTGGCCGTCAGAAACGGCAAAGGTGCTCTGCTTTTCTATGCCGAGCTGTTTTACTACTGTGTGGTGATCCACTGATAGCCCCGCCCGCTCAAGGATTGCCTTCCCGCACGTAGCGTTACATCCGTCAATAACGATCCGGACATCCGCCTCTTGCGAAAGGGCCATCTTTTCAGCTACTTCCGCTCCAAGTGCGGCAAGACAGTAAAACCGTCCACATCCTTCTTCATGAAGCGCCATCGCCGCCATGTTGGAGAGCTGCCCGAGGTTTGATGCTCCAGAACACGCAAAAATGAGTGTTGTTTCTGCTTCGCCTGTAGATTTTTTAGTCACGTGAGTACCTCCTCCATATTATTCAATTTATTCTGTTTTTAAATTAATTCTTCACTTTTTATGGATTTCTATACTGCCCTCTGTGGAATTGAAAAATCACTCTACATGCTAACTTCCTGTCACAAATATATATGAACAATATATGAACATTTTTACATATATATTAGGTTGAATTTAAGGTTTGAGCTTCTGCGCTACTACATGATCGCTCAGTACCTTGAAGGCAAAGGCTACGTTGAAACTCGTCGACACAACGATACCGATGACCCAATGGGGCTACTACGGCTAACAGAGCGGCACTGAGTATGTTCTGGGCATAGACTGCAAGTGCGTCGAAGAATTCGCTAAAAGTTAGTGTAATAGTGTGATGTTACGCACGTTACTAAACGCCATCACGTTACTAGAGCCGTTACACCGTCATAGTAGTGCATCGTAAGCAAAAAAAACACGACTGAGAACAAGCTATAGCAAAATGACGGTGGTTCATCTCATTCGCCCCGTGCTACGTGTCTGAGCGCCGCACTTCAATAGTCCGCACATTGATTTTGAGTACATCTCTTTTTATGCCTGCAATTATTCCGGTAAAGTGTGATAATGAGACCAAAATAGCACATACGAGTGTTCTGTTTTTGCGCTCACTGTGCCAATAAGTGACAGTATTTGTGCAGGCAAAAAAATAGCGCGGCGAGACAGAACTAGTTGCTTGGGGATAGACATTACGTCCGCAACGTAAGCTCTGTAAGGAGCACGTATTCCAGAGCGCGCCGATAAGCTAGAATTCATACGCACTAAATAAAGCTCGGTTAGATAGCTTAGAACTGTAGTCTATGAGCACAAATAGCTTTGTCGAACAAGTAGTATAACCACAGCCCTGCTGTTAAATGAATACATAATTAACTATATCGTACTTTATGCCGGTTCCTGTTTACCTTTTATTATTAACATAAATCGCAAAAATTGGCAAAAAATATTAAAAAATAGGGATATTATTTTTATTTTCACGGTTTATTCTTACTTGTTTTAAAAATGTAGGTTGACTATACGTAATGGAGATGAGTTCGATGAAGAAGCTATTGTTAGCAGGAGCGGCAGTATGTCTAATAGTGGTTGCTGTCCTTATCGCAGGATGTACGACCACCACGACGAATAACACGACATCTACCGGTCCAACGCAGGGCACGCAACCGACGACTGCAACCACAGGAGCAACAAACGTGAGCCAGTACCTCACGGCCACTATGCAGAACAAGGGTTTCGCCATAGTAATGCCCTTTTCACGTCAGGTCACCGAGCAAAACGGGGCTGTACACTACAGTGGCGTGGTGAGCGATTCTAACGGCACCTATAACGTGACGTACGAGGTGATGAACAGCCCGCAGGCTGCACAGGCACGATATCAAGAGCTAGTCAATGGATATGTGGTCCGCGGGTACACGATGATGCAACAGAACAGCACATCGTGGTCAGGCTTCAACTTTACGTCTTCTATGGGCGCGGGAGTATCGTACGGCACCTCTCCGCTGATGCCGTACTATGTGATGACGATGACGGGTTATTCCGAGAGTCTACAAATGCCCCTGCAACCGGGCACGTGGTCGCACACGTGGGGTGAAATGTGGTACTGTTGCATAGGCCCGTATATGGGTCAGGATCTGACCCCTGATATGCGACAACACATGCGAGAAGAGATGTACGAGCACATGGGGGGAACGCCTTATAGTGGGGGACCTGTGATGGATGGGAGAACGTGAAGAGGCGGCAGAGCAAGCATAGCGGATTGCACGGAAAAGAGAGAGTGTACTCACTCCTCCCCCCTTCCTATCTCTGCGTTTCCTTGAATACTGTATCTTATAATCAACGATTATGATGGCCTAGATCAACCATGTGACAGTTACAATAGGCTGATCCTTGGTCTGTTGTATTGCATAGAGATGCAGCTTATGGATGCGCAGCTGTTATTCCGTCATTGCACCTCCCTTTGCCCATAGTCTCTCAAAACGATGGATGACGGACACTACTCCTTTACAAAGCAGTAGTTTGGCAGATTAGCTCCTGTATTGGATTTTTGACAGAGTTGTTGCGGGAGTGCGATGCAAGGTAGTTGACGCGACCGATGCACGACTTGGCTCGAGAATACTGGACGTTGCGACTGGGACGGGGGAACAGGCATTGGCGTTTGCACAAAGAGGGTATGAGGTTGTGGGCGTTGATATCTCTACGGACATGTTAAGAATAGCGAACGAGCACGACGAATACACGAATGTAACTTTCGCGTTGCTGACGCTGCTAATATGCCCTTTGCGGATGATTATTTTGATGTCTCCAGCATCTCCTTTCTCATCATTTGCATCTATTTTTTTGCGCATTTCACCAGTTTGTTTTTAGCTGGTTACTCGCTGGTTGATGGTATTTTTGCTATTATTTTGCTCACCGCCGACGAAACGAGGATGAGCAAATACCGGAGTGGAATGTTCACGGGGTTTGGCAATGGAACTCTGCCCTACCTGAAAATAATGCGAAGTCTGATACGCCACTCGGGGTGTATGGGGGGTAAGGTTTATGGGAGGAGGAGGGGTTATAGGAAGGCATGAGGTAACCCGCCGGGGTAGTGTTCTGATAGATGGTTTCTCGCAGAGTGGGAAGTGACACGAGATTCCTCAACACACACTGAAGCTTAATCACGAATATTTGCCTCACAGTAAGGGGGTATATCGAAGTGAACGTTAGATTTGCACGTCTATGCTGAGGGGGTCTCAAGGATGAGGTGTGGTACCAACTATTTCAGCAAGGAAAAAAACACCTGCTATTACCTTAACAACTGTTTGATGGGGTTGAGGCTCTGGCGTGGGCTCTTGTTAAACTCCGTTGGAATAAAGGCTCCATTGTTTTGTGGACACAAGTTGACCTATAATTGCAATCTCCGATGCAAAATGTGCCCGTTTTGGAAAAGATCCACCCCGGATTCAAGTCTTGAGGGAGAAAAAGCAATTCTTAAAAAGATTTATGATTCGGGTGTTACCGGGATTGCATTTGAAGGTGGGGAGCCTCTCATGAGAACTGATCTGGTCGAAATTCTTGCTTTTTCGAGATCCCTGCCTTTGCATACGAGCTTAGTCACAAATGGAACTCTCCTTGAATCCAGGATAGATGAGGTTGCTTCATACATCGATGGAGTTATCTATGTTTCATTAGATGGTCTAAACGCAACCCACGACTTGATAAGAGGGGTCAAGGGATGTTTCAGAAGAGCGATAGATGGTATAATCGCGTCCAAAGACAAAGCGTTTGTGACAATCAACACCACAATAATGACTGAAAACCTCCATGAGATAGAAGATATGGTAACGTTAGCAAAGGAATTGGGTGTAGGGATGTCGGTAGCCTTAGCCTACGAGTATTGTACTGCCAGTGTGTCTGCACCTGTCGCCGACGAGATTTCAAAGATAGCAAAAAAACTCGTGGAGATGAAGAAAAATGGGTATCCCTTGGTGAATTCAGTCAATTATTTTAAAGTCCTAGCACAAGAAAAAAATTGGAAGTGCAGGCCTTGGACGGTAATTAACGTAGATCCAAAGGGAAAACTGGTCCTGCCTTGTTATGTCCATAATGAATATGCAACGGGCGTTTCTCTTCTTGAAACCGACATCAGGACCGCAATCTCTGGATTTAACTGGAAAGAAACACAGAACTGCAAAAAATGCGGTCTCCATTGTTATGTAGAGCCTTCTCTAGTGCTTTCATATGATTTTTCGGCTTATAAGAACTGGGCGTCCCGGGTCAGGATTTAATCTAAGAAGTTAATTAATTCTAATTTGAGTAAATTATTATTCGATAAAAGAGAGGCATTTAGTGATGTGAGCCCACAACAGCCGACTTAAAAGCACCTAGGTCTTAACATTAAAAGCTAACGCAAAGAAGGCGTAATGTTACAAACAGGCGAAAAAATGAGTCTCATGTCCGTGCTGCTGACAATAATCGTTGTATTGGTTATCCTTTACATCGTATTCCGTATCTTCTAACGAAATGGAAAGAAGAGGTGTGTAGTATATGGTAGATATAGGCGATCTGGAAGAGAAAGGCAAAGAGATTATTGGAGAGGTAGAAAAGAAGGAAAAAGAGAGTGAATGAGGTGCGCTCCTTTGTTGACATGCGGCGTGTGCAACAGTTGTTGGGGCATTCGAACTTGAATACTACACAGGTTTATTTACAGTTCAATGACCAGGATTTGCGAGGGGGTATAACAAGGAACAAGGTTGAATTTTAATTAGTTGTGGTGGTAGTTTTG
>CAZKZX010000149.1:0-4910 GCA_964557335.1 uncultured Methanomicrobia archaeon
GGAATATCTCGGGTCATATTCCGGATATTCGAATATTGATTTCGGTACGACAACCCTTCCGGCCCCCTCGGACCTTACCGCCGATCCGGTTGAGGCGGACGAGGTTGAGCTTGCCTGGGTAAACAATTCAGCGGTTTATGACTCGATACAGATAGAGAGGCAGACCGGGGCCGGGGGGTATGTGCTGTTGGCAACGGCAAGCGGGACGGCGCGCGGGTATACGGACAAGACGGTATCCGAGGGTACGACTTACGCCTACCGTCTCCGCGCTTATCACGATTCCTTTTCGGCGGCTTACTCGGATTACAGCAATGTGGCCGGCGTTTCCACCACGTCGCTCGACCCCTCAAACCTAACCGGGGTATGCATCAGCTCAAGCTCAATCCGCATTAATTGGCAGGATAATGCATTCACCGACGGTCATGGGTTCCAGATTTATCGGGATGGTGCGCTCCATGACACGGTAGGACAGGTTGAGACATACCTGGACAGCGGTCTAAGTATGGGCGTTACTTATACTTACAAGGTCCGCTCCTACCTGGGGACGGTTTACAGCGCCTTCACAAACTCCGTAAGCGTTACGGTTGTGGATATTCCGGCGGTCCCATCCAACCTACAAACTCAGGCGGTATCGGCAACGCGCATTGACTTGACCTGGGATGACAATTCCTATAACGAGGCCGGGTTCAAAATCGAGGAATCTTCAACCGGTCCGTCTTCCGGTTTTTCCGAGATTGATACCGTCGGTTCAAACGTTACAATCTACCGGCGGACGGGGCTCGGGGCGGAGGTTGAGCGCTGGTATCGGGTACGCTCCTATAACAGCAACGGCAACTCCGCCTACTCAAACGTATCAACCACTACTACCTTGGCGGGCCTGGTCAAGCCCTCGAACCTAGGGGCATTTGTACGCTCCAATACCATCATTGAGGTGACGTTCCAGGATAACTCGGAAACCGAAGATTATCACAGCCTGGAGCGGAAGCCGGACGGCGGGGCGTATGCGGAGATAGTGCAGCTCCCGCCTAATGTAACCTATTATCGGGACACCGGACGGACCGCCGGTACAAAGTATTGGTATAAGGTCCGGGCCTATGACAACCCGGATTACAGCTCCTACTCCGATGAGGCAACAGCCACAACACTCAGCGCAACGGTAACAGCGCCGACGGGGTTGGCGATATCGGACATCCAAGACACCACCATGCGCCTCACCTGGACAACGGCAAGCGGGGCGACGGGGTATAAGGTTGAGCAATCCACGAACGGGGCGGACTATACCGAAATCGCCATCCTCACCGGCCAGGCGGTTGATAACTATCTTGCCCGCTCGCTCACCGCCTCAACCCCCTATTGGTTCAAGGTGCGAGCCTATTCGATCGTGGGAAATTCCTCTTACACGACGGCGGCGACTGATACCACGGCGGACCGGTATGCACGCTCGGATTTCGAGAAAGAGCTTTTGAAATCAAGCCGCCCGCCGGTTTATCTACTCGAAATAAAGACCAAGATGCAGGTAAGCGGATTTTCCCTTGTCGGGGGAGCGACCTATACCTATGAGTTATCGCTGGCCGAAAAGCTGATTGACGTGATCGGCGTAAGCGAAAACGGAATTGCCTATACGGAAGGCTCAAGCGCGGACCTTGAGGCGACGGCGGGATATTTCTATTTTGACTTCTATAATCGGATTCTTTACGTCCACACCTTCGACGGCACGGCCCCGGCCAATTTTCAGACGCTGATTTCCTTTTGGCTCTATTTCACAAACTACCAGGACGGCTCGATTATTTACAATGCTAAGCAATATCTGCCGCTTCTCTCCTCCTCAAACATTCCGGATTTGAGCCAAGAGCTCGGGGAGGCATACGAGGGGAGCATAACCAATCAGGGCTGGTCTATCTCTCTCATTAACGGGGAGGCGATGACGGAGCCCTTCTTCGACAAGCGTTACGGCAAATATGCGCTCGTGGGGGCGACGGCAATCCTCAAGATGGGGACGCCCGATTTTGCCTATGCTGACTATGCGGCCATAGCATCCGGGGTAGTCCAGGATGTAGGGCTCTCTGATTTGCGGATTGATTTCGACATCCGAGACATCCGGGAACAGGTATCCGGCCCGCTCCCGCCTCATCGGTTCACACAGGCGGAGTACCCCAATCTCCCGGAGGGGAGCCAGGATGCGCCGATTCCGGCGGTCTTCAGCTCCGTCACCTACGCCGTGCCCGTCTGCATAGATGAGACAAACAAGATTTACAAGTTCCAGGACGGGCGGGCGAAGGCGGTCACCGTAGTCAGGGACGGCGCCTCCGAGCTCATCGAGGATACGGATTATTACATCAATTACAAGGACGGGATACTCGTCTTTGATTCCGGGTACTCGATCACGGGGGAGATAACGGTTGATTTCGACGGGTTCCCGGATGACTCTGATACGCTCATCACCAATGGGGCGGAGATATTCCGGTATATCCTCACCGAATGGCGGGGCCTCACCGTTGACGATCTGGACCTTGACTCCATCTATGAAACCAAGGCCGCGTGTACACAGACGCTCGGGCTTAATCTCTATGCGGATATGGATATAGGTGAGATATTCCAGCGGATAGAGCACTCGCTTCAGGCGTCTGTTTTCCAACACGCAGAGGGGAAAATCGGGATAAAGCCGATGAGGACCGCGGCTGAATCCGGGGCGAAATATATCCAAAGCCATCAGCTCGCGGAATACTCGCAGAGCCGAAGCCGGGATACGATTTATCGGAATGTAAAGGTCCACTATGCGGAGAAGCAATCCGGCTCCTCTTGGGGATCGGCACTGGCCGAAGATAACCAGGCGGGCTGGAAATACGGGGCCTATGCACAGATGGAGCTCTATACATACCTAACGTCCGAGGCGGACGCGATGACGGCAGCCAGCGCATACCTAGAGGCGCTTGAGAAAGACATCGTGGAATTTGACGGCCCGATAACGCTCCTCGATCAAACACCGGGAGACCTGATCTATTTGAGCCGGGATAGGTTTTACGACTCCGTTGGGGCGGCGCGAGAAAAGGTTATCCGTATCTTGGGGATTTATAAGTATATCTCTCGGATGATGGTGCGAATAAAAGGAGAGGTCGTCTAATGGGTACGCGGAATATAGCCTATAGCGAGCTTTGCATCTTGGGAGATCCCCGTTATCTCTGGCATCTGGCTGGAACCTGGTTACTTGACGAGATCGCCCTTAACAAACTTTATTGCGCCGTCGCCAACGCCGGGGCGGATAGTCAACGCCTTATGCCCTGGACGGTCTGGGCGCCTCATCCCGAGGGCATCAAGAGTCAGTTCGCTCCCTACGCAATATGTCGAGATAAGTTCGACTTACTAAACTGGAATGATTACTATTTTCCAATCGTCCGCCGGGTGATCGAGATAGCGGCGGCCTATGATATTAAGACTTGGTTCTGCCTCGTAGATAATTGCCAATTCCACGGGGTTTATCGTCAATGGAGCCCCTGGATTACAAACGTAACCGGCGTGGTTACAGCTTATGATACCGCTGCATATCCCCATATCAAGCGCTGGATCGAGAAATGTATTTACGAGTTTTACGATCTCGACGTTGGATGGTGCTGGGGGAATGAGACCAACCCCCCGTCATTCCGGGCGCTGGCCAAGTCCGTCATCTTCCCGTTCCTGCGAGACGACCGGATTGACGCGGAAAATAGCACCTATGGCGCAACGATGAAGGATGCGCCCTATGTCAACGGCGAATACACGGGCAACGCGGGAGTACTCGATCAACTCAAGGGAGATGTGGGGGAGGCATTCGGGGACGCGGCAAAGCTGGCAATTTGGAAAGAGGTGCACGGCTGCGGGAAGGGCGGGCTCAATGCGTTGGTGCCGCCCAACCGTGTTGACCAGGCACTCACCTGGTGGGCGCGACCTCACGACAACGGGATTAGGATTTGGCTCTCGGATGACGGCGTAAAAGATGGGACAAGCGCCTGCGACAGGGCCGAGGACGGGGCACGCACGTCCGCCGAGATGTGGACGAAACTTGCGCGTCTCACCATGCAATACCGCAACGATTTTGCGTATGAGCACTTGCCGCAATCGGCGGATATGGCCTGCCAGGCGGCGACGCTCAAGGCGATTTATCATGCCATCCATGGCGTCTATCCGCCGGAGAAGTGGCATTATGAGCCGCCCGTACCGCCCGAGCCGCCGCCCCCGGAACCGCCGGAGCCGCCCCTACCGCCCGAGCCCAAGTTGTCTTGCTATGAGAAGTATATCAAGGACCGTCCGGTTAGCAAGTGGCAGCTGGGGAAATTCATCAAGTGTTTATTTGGGTAAACAATTGGGTAATGAAATAGACGAGCCTCCACTTAGGAGCGAGCATGGTTTTTGTCGCCGGGTTCTTGCTCGGAATTTTACGCGAGTGTGCGGTAGTTTTTTACTACCGGGCCATCCAACGACGTGGGGTCTGGCTGGGTTCGGCGCTCACATTGGCGATAGGGTTGATAGATATCCTTGTCATCGCCAAGCTCGCCTGGGATAGAGACGTAGGGCTTGTTGTTGGATACTTAATCGGGGAGACGATAGGGACAAATTTAAGTATTAGAGCAGGGCGATAAATTGTGTCCATGATTGTGACCAACCGAGGGGCTTGATTTTCCCACCGTTTCCTGCTTTTTCCTACCCTACAAAAAGCATATCCCCTTGACTATGTAGGGCAATATGGGGTAGCATCTATCCCGGACGGCTAAAAGTCCGGGAGATTCCTAATCCATGTGTCGCCTGTTCGAGTCAGGCCAGGGGCACTCTCTCCCATATCAGTACGGAGAAACTTTAGGCCGACCTTTGCAAAAAAACGTCCATGAATGCCGTGTACAGGAAGGCGTGCGGCCTATTCGCCCAATAGCCTAACCGCC